>DAOTYL010000280.1:0-2147 GCA_034434955.1 Anaerolineae bacterium
GGTGAGCAGCTTTTCGGCAGCGCTATCCGCACCGATGTCTGGCTGGCGTTGGAGTACAGCGGCGCCTGGCACGAGAAGGCCTTTGAGCAGAGTGCCCTGCCCCAACCGGTGAAAGACCATCTTGCCGCACAGGCGGCTGCCATTCCCAACGCACGCATCCAGTTGATCCGCCGTCAGGGCGAGGCCTCCGCAGAGGGCTATGCCTTTTACATTGCCGTTGCCCGTGAGGTGGATCCGCTCCTCTACGCTTTTCGTCTTCAGTCCTACGAAGACCTGTTGACGCTTGACATCGCCGCCCTAGCTGCTGCCGACCCCGCTTATGTGTCACACCTGAGCGACGAAAGGCTGTATCTGGTGTGCAGCCACGGCGAACGCGACACCTGCTGTGGCAAGTTCGGCGCGGCAACCTTCGTTGCGATGGCGCAGATCGACGGCGATGCCGTGTGGCGGACAACGCACGTGGGCGGTCACCGTTTTGCTCCTAATGTGGTCGTGCTGCCGCATGGTATCTTTTACGGGCGCGTGGCGGCTGAGGATGCTCAGCGCGTGCTGGACGACTACCGTCAGGGGCGCATCACGCTGGATCGCCTGCGTGGGCGGGCGTGCTATCCGGCAGAGGCGCAGGTGGCGGAGTACTTCCTACGCGCTGAAAACGGCCTGGATGCGCTGGAGGCGCTTCGCCTGCAGGAGGTGCAGTCGGGCGACCCTGCCCGCTGGCTCGTGCGCTTTGAGGAGCGCGGGACAGGCCGCGTCCACACGCTGGAGATTGCCGCCGAGACGGGTGAGCCGTCCATCCGCAAGAGCTGCGCCGACACGGTGGCCGAGCCGATCACGCGCTATCGTCTGTTGAGCCTATCCTGAAAGTCGGTGCCTGCTCCTCCTACGCCCTCGCCGTGAAGGCAGCCGCCTTGCGCAGCAGCCACCAACGGATAAAGGGGCGCACGAGCGTCACCAGATAACGCCGCACACCGAGCGCACGCTTCAGGTCCTCCACATAGTCCTGAAGCGTGTGTCGTTGGAACTTGAGCACACGTTGGCTCTCGCGCGTGTCCAGCCAGTCAGTGGGGTATGGCTGGGTGGCGAAGAGGTGCTCCGGCAGCATCCCCACGCCTACCGCCCGCAGGACGTTCTCCACAAGGTCTCGGTGGCGGATTTGGCAACGCGGCCCCCCGCCGATAAGCCATACTCTGCCCCAGATGGCCTCATCCTCCAGCCCGTTGGCGATGGCCATTGCCACATCGCGGGGATGGACGAACTCGATGCGGTTGTCCAGCGGCACCTCAAACATGGCCGGGTCAAGCACCAAACGCACCGGCAGCGCCGCTCCCAGCCGATAGATGGCCCAGGTGAGGCCGGATTGCCTCACCATCTCCTCACATTCGACCTTGTGGCGGGCATAATGTTCAATCGGTTGAGGGGGGTCTTCCACCGTGCGCGGCGGAGGCTGATGCTGTGTCCGCCCGTAGATGTGGAGCGAAGAGGCAAACAGCAAGCGCGGCGGCTGGGGTTGGGCCTGCATAGCCTCAATCAGATGGCGCGTGCCGCCCACGTTGATCGCCCGTGCCCACTCCGGATCGTCCTCGCTGCTCACACCGGTCGCCGAAAGGCGGGGGATCACAAAAGCCAGGTGCACCACTACCTCTTGCCCTTGCACGGCAGCGGCTACGTCCTGCGGGCGGCGCAGGTCGCCCCACACGATCTCCACCTTGCCCCGCAGGCGGTGCGCTGCCTTTTCAGCAGCCTTGGTGTGCAGGTCGAAGCAACGTACTTGATGCCCGCGCAGGAGCAACTCTTCCAGTGTGGCCGTCCCGATATTGCCAAATGCGCCTGTCAACAACACTTTCATCGTAGCACTAACCCCTTGCTTATCCCTGGCTCAAGCCTTCCAGAAGCATCTGGAGGGATTGTTGGGAAATTTGCTGCCAGTCGGCCCCTTGCGGATCGAGCAGCCCCGCCATCAACAGCCCCGCCCCCAGGGCGAGGATCGCCCAGGCCGCCGCCTGCGGGTCGACAGGGCGCAGCGATCCTTCCGCAATCCCTGCCTCCACCAGAGCGGCGAAGAAGTCGCGGAAGCGGTGCAGCGGCTCCACTGTGCCCTGCCACACTTGTGGATCGCGTGCAGCCTTGCTCCAGAACTCCAGATAAAT
>DAOTYL010000281.1:0-11767 GCA_034434955.1 Anaerolineae bacterium
CGAGTTTTTCGGCGATCTCGAGGATGGGGCGAATGTCTGCGGCTTGAGCAATCTCAATGTCGCTGGGAACATTCTTCGTGGTAGCCATGCGTGATTTTCTCCTGTGATGGGACCCTCTCAAGGAAGGTTTGATAGTGCACAAGCATAGATGGTTGGGAGGTGAACTAATTTACCCGCTGCAAATCGCACAAATTATATCATATGATATACTGTGCTGGATGGGGTAGAGCAAGTTTTCACAAACCGAGGTGACAAATTTCCCGATCTGCGCCTCCAGATGTTCCACCCACAGGACATCCCCATGGGGACGATGAACCGCTGGCAGCAGAAACTGGGCATTATCCGCTCGCTGTTGATGTACTACGCCATGCCCTTCCGTGCTGGGAGGCGCAGGCGGCTGTACGCCCAGTTTGTCCGCCCGGGTGATCTGTGTTTCGACATCGGGGCGCATGTGGGCAATCATCTACGTGCCTTCTTGAGCCTTGGTGCCCGTGTGGTGGCGGTGGAGCCGCAGCCGCAGCTTGCGCGGCTGCTACGGCGTTGGTACGGCAAACACCCCGCCGTGATCGTTGTGGAGCAGGCACTGGGGGCGTCTGTTGGCAGACAAGACCTGCTTATCAGTACACGTACCCCCACTGTGACGACGCTCTCCCCTGCCTGGGCGGCGCAGGTCGGGCGGACGGCGGCCTTTGCCGCTGTGCGCTGGGACGCTGCCACGTCTGTTGAAGTGACCACCCTTGATGCGCTGATCGAGCGTTACGGCGAGCCGGCCTTCTGCAAAATTGACGCCGAAGGCTACGAGTTGGAAATTCTCAAAGGGCTTTCACGCCCTCTGCGTGCCCTCGCACTGGAGTACATTCCGGCGGCCATTGAGATCGCCTTGGGGTGTGTGGAGCGGCTGGCTCAGATGGGCCACTACCGCTTCAATTGGACGGTGGGCGAATCGCTGCGTCTGCGCTCTTCGGAGTGGCTGGACGCTCCCTCTCTCATCGCCCATCTACAATCCTTGCCCTCCACTGCTCGCTCCGGCGACATCTATGCCTGCCTCGTAGATGTAGCGCCGGGGAAGGGGTAGAGGTGAAAGTTCCTCCTCCCTTCAGGCTGCGGGGAAGAAGCGAGGGATGAGGAAAGGGTTGCCCTTCGCATGTTGCGCAAACACGCCGAATACGGCAAGATCGCACCCTTGGTTGCCCAACCGAGAGCATAAGGCGGCAAAAGCCGTATGGCCCACCTCCTTGCATGGATACGAATCCCCTATCGCCGCTGGCAATCCCTTGACTCCATCCAGCGTGGTCTGTTAGCACTCATGGCGGCCCGCTGGGCGCTGGCGCTGACTTTTATCCTGAACCTCCTCCCGCTGGAACTGCGCGATCCGGTATATCGCTGGTATCTCCAGCACGGCGGCGATCAGGAGCAGATGATGCGCCTCGCCCAATCCATTCTTGTGGGCAGTCCGGAGGAGGCCGTGGTGGGGCTGGGACAGGCGCTGGTTATGCTCCCCTGGATTGCCCTCCTGCGACCATCGCGCTACATAGAGATGGTCGCTCCGCTCGTGATCATCAACGGATTCGTGTTGGCGGGGCTGTCGGTTCTGTGGGTGGGCAGCATCGCCCGCGCCCTTACCAACAGCCGCACCGTTGCGCTGGGATCGGCAGCGCTGTGGGCCTTCTTGCCGCTGATGGCCTACTTTGGCTTCTTCTGGCACCCTGAGGCAGTCGCGCTGCGCAGCGCGATGGTCCCCAAAGTGGGCTGGCTGAACGGCCTTTCGGACGGCCCGGCGACATTCTTCCTGCTCCTGGCCGTGTTCCTGCTTACGGGCGTGCACGGCCCAGCTGCAGAGCACAACTTCGGGCGGCTGGTTGGCGCGGGTGCTGCGCTGGGCGCAGCGGTCACCTTCCGTGTACACACTGTACCTATGGCGGCTTTCTTGTTGGCGTATGTGCTGGTGGCGCACCGCTGGCGCGGCTTGCTGGCGGTCGGTGGAGGGGCGCTGCTCGGCTACCTGCCGCAGGCGTGGTACAATTGGACTGTCTTTGGCCTGCCTTTCACCACAGGATATATCTCCTACGGCGACCTGTTCAATTGGGGTGGCACGCTGCAGCGCCCCTTAAGGGATATTCTCGCCAACCTGCCGTTCCATCCGCGCTATTTGCTGGAGACGCTCTCCTACTTCATCGGTCGCCGCCCTTGGCTGCTGATACCGTTGGCCATAGGCCTCGCTGTGCTGACGCTGGTGGCCATTGCGCTGTGGCGCGAGCGGGGTTGGCAGGCTGCGGCTCTGCTCATTGGGGCGCCGTTGGCCTACCTCGCCCCGCTGGTGATGGCCTATAATTTCCGCGAAGATGCAGTACGCTTCCTGATGCCCTGTATGGGCCTCTGGAGCGTGGCAGGCGTCTATGCCTTACACCGGTTGGGAGCGTTGCTAAGGCCGCTTATGGCCCGCTTACATTCCACCTGGGGAGGATAAAGATCGAGATGCGCATTCTTGTAACCGGCGGTCTGGGAGCAGTGGGCACGCCGCTGGTGGAGGAGCTGCGGCGGCGCGGCCATGAAGTGTGGGTGGCCGATCGCCTGCACGCCCCCGGCCCGAACTACATCCGCTGCGATGTCGGCATCTACCGTCAGGTGGCACGCATTTTTGAGGAGCACACCTTTGACCTCGTATACCATCTGGCGGCGGAGTTCGGCCGCTGGAACGGTGAAGATTTCTACGAGACGATGTGGCAGAGCAATGCCATCGGCACCAAAAACATCATCCGTCTGCAAGAGAAATACGGTTTCCGCATGGTCTTTACCAGTAGCTCCGAAGTGTACGGCGACTGGGAAGGCTTGATGTCCGAGGACGTGCTGGATAAGTACCCTGTCCGCCAGCTCAATGACTACGCCATCTCCAAATGGGTCAATGAGCAGCAGATCATGAACTCGGCAGCACGCTACGGCACCGAGACGGTGCGCGTGCGGCTCTTCAATACCTACGGCCCGGGCGAGTATTATTCCGAGTACCGCAGCGTGGTCTGTCAGTTTGTCTATCGCGCACTGCACGACTTGCCCTACACCGTCTATCTTGACCATCATCGCACCTCCACTTACATCACCGATTGCGCCCGCACGCTGGCCAACATCAGCGAGAACTTCAAACCCGGCGAGGTGTACAACATCGCTGGGGAGGAGTACCACGACATCAAGACGCTTTCGGATATGATTCTGCGCTATCTGGGCAAGGACGACCGTCTGGTGGAATATCTGCCTTTTGAAGCGCACAATGCCCGCAACAAGAAGGCGGACATCAGCAAGGCCAAGCGCGACTTGGACCACCGCTGCACCGTCCCTCTCAGCGAGGGCATTCCCTTAACCATTGAGTGGCAGAAAGAGGTGTATGGAATTGGCCACTAATCCTCAAACCATCGTCGTCATCGGCACCGGCTACGTGGGCTTGCCTGCTGCCTTGATGCTTGCCAAGGCGGGCTATAAGGTGGTCGGTGTGGACATCAACGAGAACATTGTACGTGCCATTAACGAGGGCGTGATGCACATCCGCGAGGAGGAGCTACAACGCCTGATGGACGATCCGCAGGTTCGGGCCAACCTGCGGGCGCAGTCCACTCCCTGCGAAGGGGACGTGTTTATCATCGCCGTCCCCACCCCACTGGATCGGCGTAAGAAGGTCGCCGATCTTTCCTATGTGGACGACGCCGTACAAAGCATCTTGCCCTATCTGCGGGAAGGCAACCTCGTCATTGTCGAATCCACCATCCCGCCGCTCACCTGCCGTGAGCGCATCACGCCCATGATCGAGAAGGCTACCGGCCTCAAGGTGGGCGAGACGGTCTTCCTTGCCCACTGCCCGGAACGCATCCTGCCCGGCGATATCTTCTACGAGATCGTGCACAACGATCGCATCATCGGCGGCATCAACGAGAAGACGCGCCAGATGGCTGCGCAGGTCTACGCCAGCTTTGTCAAAGGTCAGCTCTACATGACCGACGACGTGACGGCGGAGCTGGTCAAACTGATGGAGAACACCTACCGCGACGTGAACATCGCGCTGGCCAACGAGTTCAACGCTGTGGCCGAGACGCTGGGCATTGACGGGCGCGAGGCGATTATGCTCGCCAACAAGCACCCCCGTGTCAACATCCTCATGCCGGGGATAGGTGTGGGCGGCCACTGCCTCCCTATTGACCCTTGGTTTATCAAAGAGGTGGACCCCGCCAACTCACGCCTGATCTTCACCGCGCGGCTGGTCAACGACGAAATGCCGCACAAGATCGCAGCCAAAATCCGCCGCGCTGTGCGCGACATCATCCACCCCAAGATCGTAGCCCTCGGCGCGGCCTACAAACCCAACGTGGAAGACGTGCGAGAAAGCCCGGCGCTGGAGATCGTTGCCCTGCTGCGTGAGGACGGCTATGATGTGGCCCACTACGATCCGCTGGTGGCGGGGATGGAGTATCCCTCGCTGGTGGAGGTGTGCCGAGGGGCAGATATGCTCGCTGTGCTCGTGCCGCATGACCAGATCGTGGCCGACCTAGAGCGCGATCGGGCGGCTATTGAGGCCGCCATGCGCACGCCCATCATTGTCCGCTACCAGTAGCAGGGGGTGGCCCACTAGGGTGAGGCGCATGTTCTCCCTGTTGGCGCTGATCCTCATCCCGCTTGGCTACGGTTTCCTGTGGCCACTGGTGGGGCGCTGGTTGCGCAGCGAGGAGGATGCCCCCTTGCAAGTCGCTCTGACAGCGCTCGCCTTGAGCGTCGGCGGGCTGACGCTGGCGATGTTCTGGGTGGGGCTACTGCCGGGCCGCTGGCTGAACGGCCCCTTCACGTTGAGCATAGTGGGCATCGGCTTTGGTGCCGGGTTGGCCCTGAATCCGCAATGGGTGGCTCCGCGCCGCTGGCTGGCCTATTGGCGTGAGCAGTGGCGGCGCCTGAAGCGCCTCGACGGCGAGGCGCTGCTCCTGTGGGCGCTCGTTGGCGTGCTCACGGTTGTCCTCGTCAATGCACTTTACTATCCCTTCATTGGGGATGATGTGCTGGTGCGTTACGGCCCACAGGCCAAGGCGATCTACGCTGCGCACCGCCTCCCTGATATGGTATGGGGCTACCCCTCACTCGTACCGCTGGGCTTTGTGGCGACATGGTTCGCTGCCGGCGGGCCGAATGAGCATCTGGCGCGGCTGTTGGCGTTTGTCATGGCCGCCGCTACACTGGGGGCGACCTACCTCATCGGACGAGAGAGGCTGGGCCGATCGGGCGGGCTGATGGCGGCGGCACTGGTGGCACTGACGCCCCTCTTCATCAACAATGCCACGCTGGCCTATACGGACATCCCCACTGCGTTCCCCCTTACCCTGATGCTGTTCTACATGTTGCGCTGGTGGCGATCGGGGCGCAGGCGCGACGCCCTGCTCACGGGCCTGCTTGCTGGGGTGGCCCTCTTCACCAAACAATCGGCGCTGATGGCGCTGGCGGGCCTGATTGTCGTGCCCCTTCTGCGTCTGCTGACGGTGCAAGCAGAGCGGCGCGAGGCCCTTTTTGGTCTGGCGGCTATGCTGCTGCCGCCGCTTGCCATCGCTGCCCCCTGGTATGCCCGCAACGCCCTCCTCGGCGGATGGGGCAACATCATCCCTATTGCCGGGCAGTATCACCTGCTCTCGGCCTCCCCCGATGTGCGTGGGCTGCTCCCGCCCCTCATGTGGCCGGGGGCTTTCGGTCTGCCGCTTGCGGTGATCTGCTCGGCGGGCTGGCTGGTGGGGATTGCATGGGCTGTCCGCCAGGGCTGGCAGGCGCTGCGATCTGCGTTCCGCCTTTCTCTCTCCCTCTGTGGGGGGGAGGGGGGAGAAGCGAGATTCTTCCCCGTAGACCTTATCCTCTCCTTTGCCGTCCTTCCCTACTGGCTGGCGTGGTGGTGGCGCTTCTCTTTCGATCCGCGCTTCTTGCTGCTCGTCCTGCCGCCGATCGCAGTGTGGTCGGCACGCCTGCTTGGCGCAGCGGTGGACTGGGTTACCCGTCACATCCGCCTGCCCCAACGGCTCTGGCGATTAGGCGGAGCATGGCTGCTCGCCGCTCTGCTATTATGGGGCGCCCGCGAGCGGCTGGGAGGAGTGTACCGCGCAGTTGCCCAGCCCTTTGCCTCCGATGAGGAGAAATTGCTGGCAGTGAAGGGCACTATGTACCGCCTCGTGCTCTATGCCCGCCAGAACCTCAACCCTCAGCGCGACCGCCTATACTTGATGGACGAGCGGCTGGCCTACTACCTCTCCGATTTTGAGGTGCGGGTAGGCTATCCCCTCACCCTCTCCGATCTAGAAGGGTACGACTACCTATTCCACAGTTCGTCCCTTTACGCCGTCTATGGCGATGGGCGTCTCGGTTGGGAGGACAGCGAGTTCTATCAGCACGCATTTGACCCGGCAGTCTTTGAGCCGGTGTATGAGGTAGAGGGCGTGCATGTGATGCGCATCCTGCGCACCAGCCTGCCTCTGGATGGGTCGTAAAGTCATGCGCATCATCGTTGTGCAGGAGACAGATTGGCTGCGTCGTGGCCCGCACCAGCAGCATCACCTTTTTGAGCGCCTCTCTCTGCGCGGACACGAGGTCATCGTGCTGGATTATCCCATCCTGCGTCCCCACTGGCCGCGTGAGCCGCTCTTGAGCCCCCGCTTAGAGCGGGAAAATGCTGCCCGCCTCTATGAGGATGCACGCATCCATCTCATCACGCCTGCCACGCTCAGCCTGCGCCTCCTTGCCCGCCCCTCTTCGCTGATCGCCCACCATGCCGAGCTATTGCGCCTCCTGCGCCAAGCACGCCCCGATGTCATCGTCTCCTATGCGCTCAGCACAGGATTGCCCGCCTTGCGTCTGGCCCGCCGCTACGGCATTCCCTTTGTTTTCCACGTCATTGATGCCTTGCACGCCATTGTGCCCGGTCGCCTCCTGCGTCCCATTGCCCGCCGCGTGGAGCGATATCTCTTCGCCGCCGCCGACGAAGTCATCCTGATCAACGAGCACCTGCGCGATTATGCTATCCGCATGGGGGCACATCCGGAACGGGCGCGTGTGCTGCGCAGCGGCGTGGACCTGCAACGCTTCAAGCCTGCTGCCAACCCCGCCCTACGGGCTGAGCTAGGCATTGCCCCTGATGACTTTGTGCTCTTCTTTATGGGCTGGCTTTATCCCTTCTCCGGCGTGCGTGAGGTGGCCGCTTCCCTCAGCGCTGCGCCGCGAGAGGTCAAATTGCTGGTGGTGGGCGACGGCGATGACTACAAGGCACTCTGCCATATGCGCGATGCAACACTGGGTGAACGCCTCATCCTCACCGGACGTGTGTCCTATGAGCGCATCCCTGACCTCGTTGCCGCAGCCGATGTGTGCCTGTTGCCCTTCCATACGGTGCCCGCGACCGAGCACATCGTGCCGGTCAAACTCTACGAGTACATGGCGGCGGGCAAGCCGGTTGTCTCCGCGCCGCTCCCCGGCGTGCGCCGCGATGTAGGCGACGAGAACGGCGTCGTCTATGCCCCCGCCGAGGATCAGGTGAGGGCCGCGCTGGCCGTCCGCGAGTATGCCGCCGAGCTGGGCCGTCGGGCGCGTGCCTTTGTGGAGACGCACTGCGACTGGGAGGCCATCACCGCCGAGTTTGAGGCCATCTTGCAGGGTCGGTGGAGCGAGGGTGAATGAGCGAGGAGCGCCTGCGCATCCTACATGTCGCGCCTTATTATGGCCCGGCGTGGGCCTATGGCGGCTCGGTGTATGTGGTCACCGAGCTCGCGAGGCGGCAAGCGGCACATGGCCACACGGTGATGGTCGCCACTACCGACGCGCTGGATGCCCGTCGCCGTATGCCTTCAGGTCGGCACCTGATAGACGGCGTGACCGTGTACCGCTTCCCCAACCTGAGCAACGCCCTGGCGTGGCGGCGCATTTTCCTGCCTCTGGGCCTGGGGCGCGGTGTGGCTTCTCTGCTACCCGCTGTGGACGTGGTGCACTTCCACGAGGTGCGCAGCCTGCTCAACGCTCTTGTGCTGCCTGCCTTGCTACGTATGGGCGTGCCTTATGTGGTCACCGCGCATGGCAGCCTGCCCGCCGAATTGGGCCGTGTGGCGGCCAAACGGCTCTACGATGTGCTTATCGGTCACCGCTTGCTCTCCCATGCCTGCCGCCTGCACGCGCTGACCGAAATGGAGCGCGATCAATACGCCGCCCTGGGCCTGCCGTTGGAGCGCATCACGCTTATCCCCAACGGGATCGATCCAATGGCCTTCGATTTCGAGGTGGATGTGGCTGCCTTCCGGCAGCACTATGGCATCCCTGAGAATGCACCGCTGATCGGCTTCGTGGGGCGCTTGAACCGCATCAAGGGGTTGGATTTCCTCATTGAGGCCTTTGCCGAAGTGCGGCGCCATAGGCCAGATGCTATGCTCCTGCTCGCCGGCCCGGATGATGGCGCACAGTCCACCTTGGAAGCGCAGGCGATGCGCTTGGGCCTCGCTGCGGCGGTACGTTTCACAGGCATGGTTGAGGGCGAGAAGGCCAAAGCCGCTGCCTACCGCGCCAGCACTGTGTACGTGCTGCCTTCCCGTTACGAAACATTCCCCACCACCGTGCTGGAGGCACTGCTGAATGCCGTCCCTTGCATCCTCACCGAGCGCTGCGGGTTAGCCGCCCCGTTGGCCGAAGCGAACGCTGTTCAGGTCGCGCCTTTTGGGGATGTGGCAGTGCTCGCGGCGACCATCCTGCGTTTCCTTGATAGTCCCGCGGAGGCTCACGCTCAGGCCAAGCGTGGCCGCCGTTATGTGATCAAGCACTTTGACTGGCAAACGGTGACCGATCGGTGGATTCAGACCTACCGCGAGTGCATGCGGTAGGCTATGATTATGCCTTTAGTTGACGCCCCGACACGTTGGAGAAGCCATCAGATGAGGTAGGGACGGAGATGTGCGGAATCGCTGGCATCATCAGCCTAAAGGACGGCCCACCCGTAGACGAGCGCCTGGTTTGGCGCATGGCTGATGTCATCGCCCACCGTGGCCCGGATGACTCCGGCATTTACGTCTCACCGGATGGTCGTGCGGCGTTGGCCAACCGCCGACTGTCCATCATTGACCTCTCACCGGCAGGCCATCAGCCTATGTCGGCGTGCGGGGGTACGCTGTGGATCACCTACAACGGCGAGGTCTACAATCACGCCGATCACCGCCCTGGATTGGAGGCCAGAGGCTACTCCTTTCGTGGCCGCAGCGACACGGAGGTGATCCTTAGCCTCTTCTGTGAGCATGGCCCGATGGCGCTTCACAAGCTGCGCGGCATGTTCGCCATTGCCATCTGGGATGAGCGCAAGCGCACCCTCTTCCTCGCCCGTGACCGTATTGGTGTCAAGCCGCTCTATTACACCTTCGCGGGTGGGCAGTTCCTCTTCGCCTCTGAAATCAAGGCTATCCTACAGCATCCTGCTGTCCCGCGTGCGGTGGATGAAGAGGCACTCTACCATTATCTCTCGTTCCTCACCTCCCCTGCGCCGCATACGCTCTTCAAGGGTATCTATAAGCTGCCGCCCGGACATTACGCCATCCTCAACGCTGAGGGTGACCTCTCCATCAGCGAATACTGGGATGTGTTCGACTCGGCGCAACCTCACCCCCATTGGTCGGCCAAGCAGTATCAGGAGGCGCTGCTGATGGGCCTGCGCGAGTCGATCCGCCTGCGCATGGTCAGCGATGTGCCGTTTGGCGTCTTCCTCAGCGGCGGCATCGACTCCAGCACCAACGTGGCGCTCATGGCCGAGCAGATGGATCGTCCGGTGCAGACCTTCAGCATCGGCTACGCCGGGCAGGAGCGTTACAACGAGTTCGAGCACGCCCGCCTTATCGCAGAGCGCTTCGGTGCTGAGCACCATGAGATCGTGATCGACGAAGACGACTTGCTGCGCTTCCTGCCTGCGCTGGTTTACTATCAGGATGAACCCATCGCCGACCCGGTGTGCGTGCCCATCTACTATGTCTCCAAACTGGCCCGCGACAACAACACGATCGTCATTCAGGTCGGTGAGGGGGCAGATGAGTTATTTGTGGGGTATACCCATTGGCTGGACATCCTGCGTCTGCGTCACGGTGCATGGGAGACCTTCCACCGCCTGCCGTCTTCGCTGCGGCGGCTGGCGCTTATCGCTGCTCCCTTCAGCCACGACTCGATCCGCTATGAATTCATGCGCCGCGCAGCGGCAGGCGAGGAGCTGTTCTGGGGCGGTGCAGAGGCGTTCGGCGAGGCCCGCAAGCAGCATCTCATCTCACCCGGCTTACGTGCGCGCCTTGGCGATCTCTCCTCGTGGGATGTGATCCGTCCCTACCGCCGGCGTTTTGAGCAGCGCAGCACTCACGTGGAGGGCGGCAGCGATTACGCCAATTGGATGGCCTACCTCGACTTGCGCTTGCGCCTGCCCGAATTGCTGCTTATGCGCGTGGACAAGATGTCTATGGCGACCAGTGTTGAGGCGCGTGTGCCGTACCTCGATCACGTCTTTGTGGGGCTGGCGATCGGCATCCCGGAGCGGCTCAAGATCGGTAGGGGTGTTGCCAAGCAGCTGTTCAAGGAGGCGGTGCGCGGTCTGATCCCCGATCGGATCGTTGAGCGGCCTAAACAAGGCTTCAGTGTACCGGTCAACGAATGGCTGCGCACGCGGCTAGGGGCCGTGATGAGCCGCAAATTGACGGACTTTGTCGCCCGCACGGACTACTTCAACCCGCCGGCGGTGCAGGCGATGATCGAGCGCAACGATTATCTGACGTGGTACCTGCTTAACTTTGCGTTGTGGCACGAACTGTGGATTGAGCCAAGCGGCCCGCCGGCGGATCGCGCTCCCTCCCTGGAGACAATGGGGTTGGCCGATTAATCCGCAGGAGAAAAGAGTGGAGGGCGCATGGTTTTCCCTTTGTGCCCTCCGCGATCTTAGCGGTGAAAGCGGTTTTTACAACTGATCCAATGCGTCGCGGTAGGCTTTCAGCGCCTCCTGGAGCCGTCCCTCGCTACGCAGCGCATCGCCCAGCAGGCGGTATACACGCGGGCTGAGCTTCTGCTCGGAGCGCAGTGCAAAGGTCAGGTCGGAGATAGTCTGGCTGAGCATTTGCCCATGCCGGATCAGGTTCTCGTAATAAGGCAATGCGGCCTCAATCTGGCGAGCGTTCAGTTTCTCACGCGCTAGGCGCAGCTGCTCGTGATAATCGCCCACGATCTCAGGGGGGATGGCGGCCTCCACAGGCGTTGGGGCTGCCTCTTTCTCTTCAACAGGCGTCGGGGCGACCTCCTCCTTGGGCGCAGCCTCCGCGACCTCCGCAACCGGTGCGGGCGCTGCTTCGGCGACCGGCGGCGCAGCCTCCACAACTTTCTCCTCTTCCACCACTTCGGCGGCAGCTTCCAGCGGCTCGCCGATGCCCTTCAGCCAATCGGGCAGCTCCTCCTCTAATTCGCCGACAAGGGTTGGGGCAGGGGCTTCCTCTTCACCCACCGGCGCAGGGATGGGCGGCTTTTCCTCCTCGGCAACCTCTTCCATCCTCAGCCAAGCGGGGAGCTCTTCCTCCTCCTCGGCTTCCAGCGTGGGGATCGGCGCTGGTTTCTCTTCAGCAGCGGGGGCGGGCGGCTTCTCCTCCACCGCCTCGCCGATGCCCTTCAGCCAATCAGGAAGCGCTTCCTCTTCCTCCTCCTCGGCCTCTGCAACGGGCTGAGCGGCAGCAGGCACCTCCGCCTTCTTGAAGACCTCCTCAAGGCCCTCTTCCGC
>DAOTYL010000282.1:0-4027 GCA_034434955.1 Anaerolineae bacterium
AGAGGAGCGATCGCGAAGACGGGGATCGTCTGTGAGGCCACCACCAATGGGTAAAGTGCCCGCTCCAGGGCGGGTGAGTAAACGATAAGGATGGCCAAAATCAGGCCGACCGCAAACCCGAGCCCAAAGCCGATCAGTACCTCCCACAAGGTGTACAACATGTTGGTGTATAGCAGTCCCCAGTCCTTCACAATGGTCTGTACGATGAGGGAAGGAGAGGGCAGAATTACAGGGTGTATGCCGAGCACAATCGTGGCAACCTCCCACCCACCAATAATAAGGAGCAGCAGCGCCAGGGCAGGGACTACGTCGCGTGCGAAACGCTGCCCGATCAGGCTGGTTTGCCGGGTGACTGTGCGTGTGACCTCAGACATAGCGCTCCCTCGTCATATCTCGGCTTCCTCTTCACGGATCAGGCGGTAGACGCGCAGCCGCGTTTCCGCATAGGAGGGGGATAGGCGCGTCTCAGCGGTGCGGGGCCGAGGCAGATCAACCGTAATCTCCGCCTTGACACGGCCCGGTTGCTTGGTCAGGACATAGATGCGATCGGAGAGAAATATGGCCTCGTCAAGGTCGTGGCTGATCAGCAGCACGGTCTTCTGGAACTCCGTCCAGACTTCCAGCAACCATTCTTGCATATACTCCCGGGTCTGGGCGTCAAGTGCGCCAAGCGGCTCATCAAGTAGCAACAGGTCTTTGTGATAGAGCAGCGTGCGGCCGAACGCTACGCGTTGACGCATTCCCCCCGAGAGCTGGCTGGGATAGGCGTTTTCGCGCCCTTTTAGCCCCAACCGTTCGATGATCGCCAGGGCTTCTTTGCGCGCCTCACGGCGGTCTCTGCCCTGCGCCTCTGCGCCTAGGATCATGTTGCCCAGCACGGTGCGCCAAGGCAGCAACAAGTCCTTCTGGAACATGTAGCCTACGAAGCCGGTTTGGCCCGTTATGTCCTTGTCGCGTAGATAGACACGCCCCGTAGTAGGCTCAAAGAGGCCGGCAATGATGTTGAAAGTCGTGCTCTTACCGCAGCCCGAAGGACCCAGCAGGGTGACAAACTCCCCTTCATCCACATGGAAGCTGAGATTGTGCAATGCCCTGATCCGTTGCCCGTCGCGCGAAGGATACTCCATGGAGAGGTTCTCCACACGCAGCAAATGTTCGCGGGCCATGACGTGAGCTTACCTCCGTTTGCCTCTACTTCGGCTTACTCAATGCCGAAGCCCGCGTATGCCATCGTGTCAAACATGCTGCGCGGGCAGAGGTATTTGCCCTTCTCATAGGCGTAACGCAGCTCTTCAACCACGATCGGCACGTCGCTTTCAAGCATTAGTCCGTAGAGTTCATAAGGTATAACCCACTCCTGATCATCCATTTTGATCAACCGGATGCGCTCTGCAGGCACCACCACCTCCCAGCGCGTCGGCGGACGGTCGCCTGCATGATACGCTGTGATTGTGATGTGTGCGTCCTGCTGATTGGGGTTCAAGATGCCCACCCATTCGCTCTCCTCAAGCTTATGCCCTTCTTTGCGGCAGATGATGCCGTCTGCGTAGGCCCAGCGCGTCTCGCGCTTACCCAGAGGGCCAGGGTGCATGATGGTGGACCCCATACACTCTGTGACATCGTCGCCGGGCAGCCACTGACCATTGGTACGTTGGCAAATCAGGGGCACGCTGGAGACGACGCGGCAGCCGTACTCCACATTCCACGGCAGGATGTCCTTGGACTTGACGTGCAGGGGGTGCTGAGCGACGCGCTCGGCAGCCAGGCGGGTGTACTGCTTCACCGGGTCGCGGTCCTCAAAGAAGAAGGTGATCTCAATCTCGGCATCTTCTTTGTTAGGGTTCATCAGCAGAATGTAGTCGCCGCTATCGGGGTGAGCATCGGGAAATGCCAGCGGTGCGCCTGAAACATCCACGATCCGGCCACGTGCGAAGTACCATTCTTTGCTCATTGTCGTTTGCCTCGCTTTCTGTGAATACGATGTATCAGGGATGTTGTTGAGACATGGTACGGACGGAAGCGATTTGCGAGTGAACAGATCATCAGATGTCTACGCTTTCCCTTATCATAAAAGGCTTCTCAAAGATTGTCAATGCCTTTCCACCCCTTCTATGATATGTATGGCCCTTTCTCCAGCGTCCGTCTGAACAACGTTGACAACGCTGCAGGCTTGCCTTATTATAGGAGTAACGGTTAGAGATCAGATGACTTGCCGGGCCTCTCTGGAAAGGCGGTGAGGCGGGATGCCCAGATCAGGCAAAATTGCGGCGGATACGGTAGCCGACCGGGTGGCTGATCACCTTAGGCAGGCATTTCTGAACGGGGAGTACCGCGATGGCGAGCGGCTGCCTTCGCTGCCCGATCTGGCCAAAGAGTTCGGGGTGAGTATCTCTTCTGTGCGCGAGGGACTCAAGAAACTAGAAGCGCTGGGGCTGATCGAGATCGTTCATGGACGCGGTGTGTTTGTGCGCAGTGATAAAATGCACTGGCGGGGCCGCTTCACCAGCTTCTCGGAGACGGTGCGTTTGTGGGGCAAAGTGCCGGGTGCGCGACTCCTAGAGAGTGCCACCCTGCCAGCGGATGAAAAAGTTGCAGCGCAGCTCAACTTGAGCCAGGGCACGCCTGTGCACTGCCTCCGGCGGTTGCGGCTAGCCGATGCGGAACCGCTCGCGATTGAGACCTCATTCCTGCCCGCGGCGCTTTTCCCTGACCTGCTGAAAGTCTATCGAGATCCCATGTCGCTTTACCATCTTCTGCAAACGGAATACGGGATACGGCTAGTGGCGGGGATCCAGACACTGGAGGCCGTGCTGGCAGAAGATGAGGAGGCCACCTTGCTGGAGGTCAAACCAGGCGCTCCCATGCTCCTTGTCAGCACGGTTGCCTACGATACGGAGATGACGCCCATTGAGTACGGCTTATCGTTGTTTAGAGGTGACCGGTATCGTTATGTGGTACGGTTGACACGCTAGCGGATGTTATCCTGTCGAGCGGGCACAACGTCTCTAAATGTGGAAAGGAATACCAAATAAGCATGTCTGAAAGCGCAGCCCAGCCCTTCTTTGAGGCAGTATACGCCACACTGCAGCGGCTTCAGGAAACTCAGAGCGCGGCGCTGCGCCGCGCTGCGCATATTACTGCCGACACCATTGTCGGTGGGGGAATGATCCACGTCTTTGGCACGGGGCACAGCCATATCCTGGCAGAAGAGGTCTTTTTCCGTGCCGGTGGATTGGTACAAATCAACGCTATCCTCGATCCGGGCCTCATGCTGCACGTCAGCGCGTTGGGGAGCATCGCCCTGGAGCGTTTGGAGGGTTACGCTAACCTGGTGCTCGATCGGTATGATCTACGCCCCGGCGACACAATGGTTATAGTCTCCAACTCAGGGCGCAATGCAGGCCCCATTGATGCGGCGCTCTATGCGAAGCGACGCGGCTTGCCAGTGATCGCTATCACATCAGCCCAAGCGTATCGCAATGCGGAGGTGCGGCATTCCTGCGGCAAACACCTCTCGGAACTGGCCGATGTTGTAATTGACACCGGCGTCCCAGAAGGGGACGCCTCCGTGTCGTTGCCCGGATTGTCTGAGCGCATCGGCCCCCTCTCCACCATTGTAGGGGCGGCTGCGATACAGGCCTATCTGTACGAGGCGGTTAAAGAGGTGCTGGCGCGTGGACACAAGCCCAGTGTGGTGGTCAGCGCCAATGTTGGCAGCGGCCACGATCACCTGAGCCTGTATGATGCGTACAAGGCACGCATCCGACACTGGTAGCAGAGACCTGCATATGACCTCATCAGAGCTGCCCTCCAATGAGGTGATGGTGGGATTGGACCTCGGCCAGACATCGATTAAAGGCGGTCTGGTCAGCCGTTCTGGTGAGCTTATCCTCACGTACCGAGCGACCAGTGAGATACATGTGCATCCTGAGGCCTGGTTTGACGACCTAGTCAATGTGGCAATGGCGCTGTGCGAGCTTGCTGACGCACGGGGCCTCGTCCTGCTTGGCGTGGGCCTCTCCAGCAC
>DAOTYL010000283.1:0-8914 GCA_034434955.1 Anaerolineae bacterium
CCCAAAGGGACACATGACCATGCAGGCGAGGCATCCCCAACAGCGGCTCATGTCGATGAAAGGGCTATCTGACGGGTCGAAGGAGATAAAGGCATTGCCTCGGCAGATTTCCCCCGCCAAACAGCGGCGACAGTGATGGCACAGTGCATCGTCCACCACTAACTTAAAGCTCTGGTTTCCGGCAGCAGAGGGCATAGATACGCAGCTCCGTTTTGCGCAGTTTCTCATTTAGATGCTTCGATGCAACGCTCGGATGCGCCAAGCATCTAATGGCTTGAACGATCTACTGCAACGGCGAATAAGGAGACAACATGGAGATAGAGATCAGGTTTCCCGGCGGGGCACAAGTAGATGCCGTGATGGATGGGCTGGTTGTCACCACCAATCAGGATGGCACTGCTCCCGCACCCTTTGGGCTTTTCCTGGCCTCGATCGGCACCTGCGCCGGCATCTACGTGCTGAGTTTCTGCAAACAGCGCGGCTTGCCCACCCATGACCTGCGCATCGTGCAGCGCATGGAATACAATCCCCTCACCCGTATGGTGGAGCGCATAGAGCTGGAGATTCAGCTGCCCCCTGACTTTCCGGAGAGGTATAAAGAGGCTGTGATCCGCGCTGCTGACCAGTGCGCGGTCAAGAAGCACCTTGAGCACCCACCTCAGTTTGTGGTGTACACCTCAACCGCTCAAGCGGCTAGCTAATGCGCTTCCACTGCCGAGCGTGGCACGAGCGTCACCTGCTTGCGATAGGCCTCTGCCCACTCTGCATCGTAACGCTGGATATACTCTTCCAGTTTCTCGACGAGATGACGGTTGCCCACAAAGAAGGGCGTGCGTTGATGCAGGCTGTGCGGTTGCACATCCAGCAGCGAATGAACGCCATCCGATGCGTAGCCGCCTGCTTGCTCGGCAATAAAGGCCAGCGGCGCACATTCGTAGGTCAGGCGCAGCTTGCCGAAGGGCTTCTTGGGGTCGCGAATATCGGCCGGATACATGAAGATACCGCCCGACATCAGCGTGCGGTGGAAATCGGCCACCAGCGAGCCGATATAGCGCAATGATAGCCCTTCGTGAGGCTCTTCTTCATCCTGCCCTGTGATCCAGCGCACATAGCGCCGCACGCCCTCTGACCAGTACTTCTCGTAGCCGTGATTGATGCTGTAATACTCCGGCACTTCAGGGATGCGGATGTTATCGTGCGAGAGCAGGAATTCACCCACGCTGGGGTCAAGGGTGAAACCGTGCACACCGCGCCCTGCGCTGTAGACCAGCATGGTGCTGGAGCCGTAGATCACGTAACCAGCGGCTACTTGCTTAAAGCCGGGCTGCAACAGATCGTCCAAGCCGCACTCGTTAGATTTGGGCGTCACACGACGATGGATGGAGAAGATAGTGCCGATGCTGATGTTGTAGTCAATGTTTGACGAACCGTCTAACGGGTCAAAGAGCAGAACGTAGTTGCCGCGAGGGTAGTGTTCGGGAATCGGGATGGGATCGGGTGATTCTTCGGAGGCCATAACGCATAAGCGTCCGGTGTAGGCCATCATCTGCGTGATGACGCGGTTGGCATATACATCCAATTTCTGCTGTTGTTCCCCTTGGATGTTCATGCTGCCAGCCCGCCCTAGGATATCCACCAGCCCTGCCCGCGTCGTCTCGCGGGCGATGATCTTCGCCACCAGCGCAATATCGTACATCAACGCCGTGAATGCGCCGGTAGCATGGGGAAACTGCTTCTGCTGCTCCAGAATGTGGCGCTCGATGGTGACCAGCGATGCTGTCATTTCTGCTCTTTCCCCTCCTTTCGGGCGAATAACTTCTTACGTGCAACGCTAACAGCACACTGAGTATAGGGTCAGGTTATTCCTAACGGGCGAAAAGGGTGAGGTAGTAGTAGCCCAGCAGACAGGCCACGATCAGCGAATCGATGCGGTCAAGGAAGCCACCGTGCCCAGGGATGAGGTTGCTGGAGTCTTTGACGTTGACGTAGCGCTTAAGCATGCTCACGCTGAAGTCGCCCAGCGGGCTGATGATCGAGACCAGTGCACCAATGATCAGGCTGTGCTGCGGACTCACCGCTGCACTCGCACCGAGCGCGCGCCACAATAGGGTCAGGCCCACTGCGCCGGCGATGCCCGTGACAATCCCGCCGAAGTATCCCTCCCAGGTTTTATGGGGGCTGATATCGCGGATAAGTGGCGTGCGCCCAATGAGCCGCCCGACAGCGTAGGCACCGGTGTCGGCGATCCAGACGGTCAGCACGACGGTCAGCGTCCAGAAGAGGCCATCTTGAAGGGCACGCAAGCTGATGAAATGCGCCGCCGTCCAACCGATATAAAAGCTGCCGCCTGTGGTGAGCGCAAAGCCAATAAAGGCGTTGACCGTCCCCTGCCGATAGCGGGCCAGTGCCCAGAACATGGAGAGCAGAAGCAGCGCTGCCGTGCCCGGTTGGAGGAGTTTTAGGGCTGGGAAGACACGGTCAACAACAAAGAGGGCCATCCATAGAAGCATCAGCCCGCCGGAGGCACGATACCCCCGCCGGGCCACCAGATGGACAAACTCGAGCAGGGCAAGAGACCCCACGAGCCATACTAAAACAGCCATGCCAGCGCCGCCGATTACTAAGAGCGCCAGCACTGGTACGCCCAGCAGAATGCCGCTGAGGATGCGATCGCGCAGCACAGTTACTTGACTAGTCCAAACCGTCGCTCACGCTGCGCATAGTGCACCAGCGCCTTGCGCAGCTCTTCTCTGTCAAAATCAGGCCAGTAAACGGGAGCAGCGTAGTACTCTGCGTAGGCCCCCTGCCATAACAGAAAGTTGCTCAAGCGCAGCTCCCCGCTGGTGCGGATGATCAGATCGGGGTCGGGTAGGTCACCGGTGTAGAGATAGCGACTGACCAGCTCCTCAGTGATCTCGTCGGGGCTATGGCCATGCCGCACAATCTCGCGAATGGCGTGCACGATCTCGGCGCGCCCGCCGTAGTTGAAAGCCACGTTTAGGATCAAGCGGTCGTTATTTTTGGTCAGCTCGATGGCATCAAGCACCCGCTTGCGCAAGTCGGGGTCTAAGGGTGAAAGATCGCCGAGATGGCGCAGTTGGACACCTTCGGCGTGCAGTTCGCCCAGTTCGCGGTCGATCACGTCGCGCAGGATGCTCAACAGCCCCTTGACTTCGGCCTCCGGGCGGCCCCAGTTTTCGGTGGAAAAGGCGTAGATGGTGAGAATCTTGATGCCGAACTCAACACAAGCGCGCAATATACGCCGCAGATTCTCCGTCCCTGCACGGTGGCCAGCAAGGCGCGGCAGACCCCGTTGCTTGGCCCAGCGCCCGTTGCCATCCATAATGATGGCGACATGCGTAGGGACACGATCAGGTGTGAGCTCAATATCCTCGGCAGGCAAAGTACGCGCTGAATCCATACCCCTGCTAGACTTCCATGATCTCCTGCTGTTTGCGTTCGCCAATCTTTTCAACCTGTTCCGTATAGTGATCGGTCAATTTTTGAAGATCATCTCTGGCGCGGAAGAACTCATCCTCCGAGATCAGCTTTTCTTTCTCGAACTCGCGTAGGTCATCTAGGGCATCACGGCGGATGTTGCGGATAGCAACTTTTGCCTCCTCCACGCGTCGGTTCACCACCTTCGCCAATTCCTGCCGTCGCTGTTCGGTCAGCGGGGGGATCGTCAAGCGGATGATCTTGCCATCATTGGTGGGAGTGAGGCCCAGTTCGGAGGCCAAGATAGCCTTCTCGATCGAACCCAACGATTTAGGATCAAAGGGGCGGATCGTGATCAGCTGCGGCTCCGGTGTCGTGATAGTGGCCAACTGCTGGAGGGGCGTGGGCGTTCCATAGTATTCAACCATCAACCGCTCCACCAGCGCTGGCGACGCACGTCCCGTGCGAATGGCATTCATATCCTCTTCCAGAGCCTTGATCGCCCCCTTCATACGGGTTTCGGCTTCTTGCATCACATCTTTGATCATGCGTCAGGACTCCCGGAATTGAAAAGTCGCTCAGGTGGGTGATGATCGGCAGCCCTTGTAGGTCATCGGTGGTATTGATGCTCTCCATTGTGGCGCATCCGAAGGCTCTTGTCAACCATCGGCGGCAACGTGAGAGTTTCTGACGCTGCTTGCCGCAGGCTCAAAGAGATAGCAAAGAAGTAAGGCGGTGAAGATCGCTCCACCGCCTTTACGGATAGGTCATTTTCACCCGCACCGCTAGAAATTCGGGGTCTCAATCGTCAGGTTGTTCAGATCGGCGGAGGCTATCAGCGGCCACGCCGTGATCCACCCTTCGGTGTCATTGTAGTTGATCTTGACCCACGCGCTGTCCTCGCTGCGGGCCAGCAGTTCGACTTCTGTGCTGGCGGGAAGCGTCCCCAGCACAGCGGTGATAGCATCCGGCCCGCTGCGGATGGTAAGATCGACCAACGCCTTGGCTGTGATAGGGAGCTGATAGGTTACAGCATAGTCGGTGCTCGGCGACGTAACCGGCAACGTGAGAGGATCACCCACGATAGGCACAATCCAAGCCGCCACCCAGCCTCTGGTTCCCTCGTAGGACACCTGAAGCCAGTTGTTGCCCGCATTGCGGCCAACGGCTGTCAGCAGGCGGTTGAAGGGCACTACGGCTACCACATCCGCCCCTTGATTAGGCGCAGCCCGCAGGTTCACCTGATAAGGCGTTAGAATGGTGACAGAACTGCTCGGTGCAGCAGGCGTTGAGGCAGGCGGCTGTCCGTAGGATGGCCGCGCCGCCTGAGCGGAAACGGGCAGCATGTTGATATCACCACGCATCACCACCAGCCACGCAGCCACCCAGCCCCTGCGGGTGCCGGCCTTGATCTCAATCCATGAGCTATTGGCGCTGCGGGCCACAGCCTGCACCGGTGTATTGTAGGGGATCACCTCCAACACCGCACTGTTGAGATCAGGAGCGGCGCGCAAGTTCAGGTTGAAGGGCGTTACCAGATCGAACGGTCCCTTGCCGCTGGCTGGCGGCGGCTCCACGTCGGTGGTCACAGGCAATTTGCTGGTGTCATTCTCAAAGATGAGCAGCCAAGCTGCCACCCAGCCGGTAATGTCCTGATAGTTGATCTGCACCCAGTTATTGCCCTCGTTGCGCCCAATGGCCTCGACCTCCGCGCCGTAGGGCAACAAGCCGATCACGGCGCGGTTGGTGCCAGGGGCCGAGCGGATGTTGACGTCAAACAGTGCCTTGCCCGTGAGCGTGATCTCGCCTTGCGCCTGCGCAAGCGGTACAAAGGCCAGCAGCAGAGCAAGCACCGTTGCAAGCATCATGATGCGGGTTCGTTTCATTGTTTTATTTCCCCCATCCTCCAATAGTGGCTAAACTATCTTCTATCACCAAGCGCGCATCACAACGACAGACACGTTGTCGTGGGTGGAAGCCTCCAGCGCCCGCCTGACGAGCGCATTGGCCGCATCTTGTGCCTTGTAGCGGGTTGCTAGAGCAGTGATTTCCGCATCGCTTACCACGCCGTAGAGTCCATCCGTGCACAAGATAAGGATATCCCCCTCGCCGATTTCGTCAGCGGGCCACACGTCCACCTCAACCGTTGGCCGCGTGCCCAGTGCCCGATCCAAGACATGGCGCAGGGAGTGGTTGGCCGCCTGAGCGGGCGTCAGTACACCCTCGCGCACTCGTGCACTCACCCATGTGTGGTCGTTGGTAAGCTGATAGCTCTTGCCCTCGCGAATGAGATAAGCGCGGCTGTCACCCACACTAGCCACCCAATATGTCCGACCCAGCACAAGCACCACGACCACCGTACATCCCATGCCCGCCATTTCGCGCTGGCGTTGGCTCTTCTCGTAGATGCTGGCGTTAGCTGCCAAGATGGCGCCGCGCAACCGACCAGGCGCATCGGCGGGCGATGGCAAGCCCACCTCGGTCAGATGCCTGTGAATGACATTGACAGCCTCACGGCTGGCATGTTCACCCGCTTTGGCGCCCCCCATCCCATCGGCTACGATCAGCAACGCAGCAAGGGGATGCTCTGCGAGCAGCACCGCCAAAATGGTATCTTGATTCGGACCTTTACGCGGGCCGGGGTCCGTTCGATAACCAATGTCGAACCTCATCCCTGTGCGATCCCGCTCCTTACCTACCTGCTCCGCCCCTATTTGGCTATCCATTCAGCTACCCTGTTGACAACGGGCATTATTGTAGAACCGATCGCCAGACAACGCCACTCACTTTCCCAGCCTCGCGGCGACAACAAACAAGCGCGGGCTCCCTTCTTGATAGGGGGCAAAATCATAGTCGCCATAGCATTCTACGGCGCCGAAGCCAGCTTGTGCGAGCAACAGGCGCAGCTCCGGAGCGAAGGTGTAGCGCAAGCGCAACGGGACCAACATGCGTGTCACCGTTCCGTCAGGAGCGAGGCGATCGTAAACCCACATCACTTCCATAATCTGGGCAGCGCGGTCTAGGTGCGCCACCGATTGCTGCATCACCAGGTGGCCAGTCTGCGGGTCGGTGAAGGTGCGCTCTAGGACCAGCGTCGGTACATCATCGGCGCGGAACATCTCGATAGGGTTTGGCAAGTCAAGCACCAGGCCACCACCCGGCTCCAAATGCTCCACTACACGGTGCAACACTGCAATCTGTTGCTCCTGCTCAGTGAAATGCATAAAAGTGTTGAAGGCCATCAGTGCCAGCCGAAAACGCCTGCCCAGCGCCAACGCAGCAGCATCGGCTTCGACAAACTCAATCTGCTCCGTGCCGAACTGCTGACTGGCTGCCCGCTCACGGGCACGCATCAGCATCGCTGTCGAGTGATCAACACCGACAACCCGTACCCCTTGGCGCACCAGGTGGAAAGCTACGCGTCCCGTCCCACAGCCTATATCCAGCACCGGCTGGCCAAAGCGTTCAACGAGTGCTTCGTAGGCGGGGAAGTCCTCAACCAACCCCGCGTTTTCGGCATCGTAGTAACGCGCCATAAGCGCATAAGGATCGCCTACCTCATCCATGCCGAAAGTTTGGCTCCCGTTTCTCCAGAAAGGCTGCCGACGCCTCAGCATGATCGGTGCTAGCCCATAGATGGGCGAAAATCTGGCGTTCGCGTGCCCGCGCCTCCTCGGTGGGGAGCGTCAGGTAACCGCGCAGGACTTCCTTCACGCCGCGCACAGCTAACCTCGGCGCACAGGCCAGCTGTTCGGCCAAAGCCAATGCACATTGCAACGCCTCGCCAGATGGACAAAGCCGATTGACCAGTCCCAGCGCGAGTGCCTCTTGTGCGCCGACGACCCGCCCGCTGAGCAGCAAGTCCATCGCTCGTGCGTAACCTACCAGCGCCATCAGGCGCCCTGCGCCGCCCCATCCGGGGGTGACTGCCATGCTGATCTGCGCAAAGCCCAGCGTGGCGTCCTCGGCGGCCAGACGCAAGTCACAGGCCAGCGCCACTTCACAGCCACCGCCGCGCGTGGCCCCCTCCAGCGCAGCGATGACTGGTATGGGTAGCGCTGCCAGCCGCTCAAGCGTTGTGGACATTAAGTCGTGTTGACGGAGACCGGCAGCCTCGCTTATGTCGCCGTGTAGGTCGCGCACATCACCGCCGGAGATGAAAGCCTTACCCCCTGCGCCGGTGAGGACCAAGACACGTAGACGGGGATCGCCCTCGGCGCGGACGATGGCATCCGCCAGGGCATGCATGGCCGCCCAGTTCAGTGCATTGCGCACCTGGGGCCGGTTGATGGTGATTACAGCAATACAGTCGCTATGTTGCTCGTAACGCACTACCTCAGATTCGGACATGCGAGGCTCCGCTCGATGAAGGCTCCGGTTGGCAAAGTGTAGCACAGCGATCTTTCAGGAACAATCACCGGACTTGCCATGTCATTGCCCCAAAAGCAAACAAAAAAGCGGCGGGAGTTCTTCCCACCGCCCTCATTCGCTGTCTGCTAGGTTACGCTTACGCGCCGGCGCCGGACGCCTCTTCTGCGCTGCTAGGAGGTTCCTCCACCTCTACAGCATGCGACACTTCCTCAGAGGCCTCAGATACCTGCTGCTCCTCGTTGACAGGCGCAGTTGCTTCGCGCTGCACTGCCCCAAAGACTGCCTGCCAGTCCTCGTTTAGATACTCCTCGGAATCAACTTGCCTCAGGCTGAGACCAAGGCGGCGGTTCTGGGGATCGATGCGCAGGATGCGTAACGTTAGCACTTCGCCTTCTTGCACCACCTCACGCGGATGCTTGACACGGTGCTCGGCCAGCTCGCTGATGTGGATCAGCCCTTCAATTTCCGGATGATCGACCAGCCGCGCAAACGCCCCAAACTTGGTCATCTTGGTGATGACGCCTTGCACAAGCTGGTCAGGATGAAGGTCAGCCGTCAGCACCAGCCAAGGATCGGGCAGCCGCCGCTTGCGGCTTAGGCCGATGCGCTGCCGCTCGCGGTCCACGCTGATCACCTCAACTTCCACCTCATCGCCGACCTTTAGCTCATCGCGTGGATGGGTGATGGGCTTCCACGAGAGCTCCGAGACGTGGATCAGGCCATCAACCCCACCGAGGTCCACAAAGGCCCCAAAATCGGCCAGGCTGATCACACGCCCTTTGATCACCTGCCCCACCTCAATGGACTCAAGCAGTTGGACGCGGCGGGCCAGGCGCATTTCCTCGTAGGCAGCCAGCTCGGAGAGAATGAGGCGGTTGCGCCCCCGATCCACCTCGATCACTTTGACACCCACCGCCTCGCCAAGCATACTGCCCCAGCGCTGATCGGGTGTAGCGCCACTGCTGCGGCGGCGACGCTCTTGGCTAATCTGCGAGGCGGGCACAAAACCGCGTAACTTGCCAAAAGGCACAAGCAGCCCGCCTTTGTTGAACCCCACGATTTTGCTCTCGTAGATTTTGCCTGAGGCAAGGTACTCCTCGGCGGT
>DAOTYL010000284.1:0-9660 GCA_034434955.1 Anaerolineae bacterium
ACCACTTTGGCCAACAGGATCAGTGGCCCCATCCAGCCGCCCAGCAAGTTGTGCACGTCCGCATAGGGGGCGGGCAGAAAAGGCAGCGTGAGCCGATAGCCGCCCAAGAACAGCGCTGCAAAGATGGCGCTCACGGCGATCATCTTGATGTATTCGGCCATGAAGAAGGCGGCGAATTTCATGCCACTGTACTCGGTGTGATAGCCTGCCGTCAGCTCCTGTTCGGCTTCCGGCAGGTCAAAAGGCGAGCGGTTAGTCTCAGCCAGTGCGGTGATGTAAAAGATGATCGCCGCAATGGGCTGCACGAAGATAAACCACACGTCTCTCTGCGCATCGATCACATCGCTCACGCTCATGGAGCCAGCCAAGATCAGCACGGCCAGGACGGAAAGCCCCATCGCCAGCTCGTAGCTGATCATCTGGGCGGTGGAGCGCAGTCCGCCCAGCATGGCGTATTTATTGCCCGAAGACCATCCCGCCAGCACGATGCCGTAAACCGAGATAGAGGTGACGGCCAAAATGTACAGCACGCCCACGTTGATGTCCGTCAGCCCCAATGTCGTGACGTGCCCAAAGAGGTTGATCCGCTCCCCAACGGGCACCACAGCCAGAATGATCAACGCCGGAATTGCCGTGATGGCAGGAGCAATGGTGAAGGTCACCTTGAAAGCAGCAGCGGGGATGATGTCTTCTTTAAAGAAGAGCTTCAAACCGTCGGCCACCGGCTGCAGCAGCCCCGCCGGACCGGCGCGGTTCGGCCCCAAACGCGATTGCAGCCGCGCGATGAAGCGCCGCTCCAGCCAAGTGGTGTAAGCGAAGCCGGTCAGCAGGACGACGATGAGAATCGCCGATTTGACGGTGGCATCAATGACGAAGATGACAAAGTCGCTCATGCTTGCACCTTTTCCGCCTTGGCAACCTGCGCCACGACCGCCGCGCTGGGTGCGCCCTGTGGTTGGAGAGCACGCGGCAAGGTGGCCACCCCCTGGGGGATGCGGTCATCCATATAGGCCGCCGCATAGACCTGCCGCCCGTTGAAGGTCACGCTCAACATATCGCCCGCTGCTACACCCAGCCGTGCGGCGTCGGCCGGATGGAGGCCCACATGGGGCGCAGGGATGCGCGGATGCAGGAGTTTGGTCCTGTAGGTGATCGGATCAGCGCCGTAAACCAGCCGAACGGGGACGACAATCCACTCACCTTTCCCCGCCGTAGCGAGCGGGGCGGAGGGTTGCGCTGCAGCGATGCGCAGGGGCGCGTTCGCGTCTTCGGCGGCAGCAGGCCATTGCACGCCCAACCCATGCTGATTTTGGAAGGCCGTCCCGCCGTAGTAGAGGTCCTCGCCGCCCACATCCGGAAGCTGCGGCTCCACCCGCGCCAGCGCCGCATAGGTGATACCCGCATACTGCGGTACGCTTTGGGCGATCTCGGCAAACAGCGCCGCAGCAGAGGGAGCCGGTGACCCCATGCCCAGCCGCTCACCGATCAGCTGCACGATCTGCCAATCGGGGAGGCTCCCGCCCTGCGGGTCAACCGCCGGATAGAAGCGCTGCACGCGGCGCTCGCCGCTGGTGTAAGTCCCATCGCGTTCGGCGGTGCTGCACGTGGGGAGCACCACATCGGCCAGCTTGGCCGTCTCGGTGAGGAACATGTCCTGCACCACGATAAAGGCTTTGCTCTGACGCAGGGCTTGTTCGGTGGTGGGGTCGTCGAAAACGGGATCGGCGCCCGCGATGCAAAGCACTTTGATCCCGTTGCGCCCCAGCGCCTCCAGCAGTTCGCCGTAGGACTTGCCGGGCGTCTCCAGCGGCGTATAGCCCGGGCCGAAGGTCGGGCCGAAACCCATATCCGCTGCGCCCTGCCCATTGGCCGTCGGCCAAACGATGATGAGGCCGTTGTTCGGGCGGCCCACATGGCCGGTGACGACAAGCAGGTTGCTCGCCGCCTGCGCCAGATCGCGGCTGGCGGCAGCCGTCAGGCCCTCGCCGCCGACGAAGATCACCGCATGGCGTGCGGCAGCAAATGCTGCGGCGGCGGCCTTCACTTCGGCGCCGGCCTTGAAGCCTTTAGCGTGCTTGAGGACTTCATCCAACCCTTCTACCTCGCGGTCGGGCCGAATCTGATCCCGATTCAGGCTGCCCAGCATAGCGTTCAGCGTGGCGACCTCATCGCCGTATCTGTAGCGGATGAGGTGCGCTGCGTAGTTATCCAAGCGCGTGCCGCGCCCGTTGACAACGATGAGCGTCGCCCCGCGCTTGGCTGCTGCAATCACGCGCAGCCACCAGATGGGCGCTTCTTCGTGCAGGTCGCTGGCAACGATCAGGATGGCATCACCTGCGCCCAGCGCCGAGAGGTTGGTTCCCGCACCGACCCCGTACCACGCTGCGAACTCGCCGCCCGCCACATCGGGCGGATAGAGCGCCAAGTCGTTGCTCCCCCGGGCACGGATCAGCTTCTGAAGGGCGAAGAAGTCCTCGTTGCTTAAGCGCCCACCCGCGATGGCCGCCACATCTGCACCTGCCGCACCGAACTGCGCCGCCACCTCGCCGATGGCCTCTTCCCAGGTAGCCTCCACCAGCTTGCCGCCCTTGCGCACCAACGGCTTCTGCAAGCGTTCGGGGTGTTCCATGTAGTGATGGACAAAGCGCCCTTTGTCGCAGATCCAAATCTCGTTGACACGCTCATTCTGGCGCGGCATGACGCGCTTGATGGTCGTGCGCCCGCCGGCCAAGCGGTCGGTGCGCGTGTCAAAGCTCATGTTGCAGCCCACCGGACAGTGCGCACAGATCGTTGCCACCTGCACCATCTCCCAGGGGCGGGCGTTAAAGCGGAAGTCAGCGGTGGTCAGCGCCCCTACGGGGCAGATGTCGGTAGTGTTGCCGGAGAAAATGCTATCAAAAGGCGGGTCGCTGCGGCTGATGATGCGTGCCCGCCGTCCGCGATCGTCAAAATCCAGCACTGGATCGTCGGCCAGGTTGCGCTGGAAACGGATGCAGCGTGCGCAGAGGATGCAGCGCTCCTGATCGAGGTAAATCAAGTCACCCAGCGGAATCTGCTTGCCCAGCCGCATTTTGTCTTCCCAATACATGCGGCTGACGCCTGGGCCATGACGCATGGTCAGGTTTTGCAGGGGGCACTCGCCGCCCTTGTCGCAGATGGGGCAGTCTAGCGGATGGCTGGAGAGCAGGAACTCCAGAATGGCCCGCCGCCCTTCAGCGACCTTCTCCGTGGTGGTGCGGATGGCCATTCCCTCCACCGTGCGCTGGGTGCAGGCCGTTTGCAGCGTGGGGAACCAAGCCAGCTCCATCTCACCGGTTTGGGGGTTTTTGCGCGGCAGGGCCAGTTCGACAAGGCACATGCGGCAGTTGCCATCGTGCCCCAATTTGGGGTGATAGCAGAAGACGGGGATGTCCACGCCACACATCTTGGCGGCGTCGACGAGATTCATACCCGCCGGAACCTGGTACTCAACGTCGTCAATGGTGATCTTTACGGTGTCTGCCATGTAGCGTCCCTGTGGTCCTCACATGTGGCTGATGACCGAGAGTCCCCTCACTGCTCTACAGCGGCGATCTCTTCGGCGAACGCACCCGCTGCCTGTTTCCGCGCGCGGCTCGTCGCCCGCTCGTAATCCTGCGCAAAGTGGCGGATCGTCGCCCGCACCGGATTAACGGCGAACTCCCCCAAGGCGCAGATGCATTTGCCCTGCATCTGTGCGGCGACGCTATCCATTTTCTGCACGTCGCCTTCATCGGCGAGGCCGGCCTCGGCGCGTTCATAGAGCCGCCGCAGCCAGAACGTTCCCTCGCGGCAGGGAGTGCACTGCCCACACGACTCGTGCGAGAAGAAGTGGATCATCTTGGAAGCGGCCCATACCATGTCCACCGTCTCGTCTAGCACGATGACCGAGGCCGAGCCAATATCGGTGCCCCACTGTTTGAAGCTACCGTAGGCGATGGGCGTATCCAACACCTCATCGGTAGCGGGCAGGATGGCCGCACTGGCCCCGGCGGGCAGGATGCCCTTCACCTGCCTACCGCCGGGCACACCGCCGCCTAGCTCAAAGATCAGCTTGCGGAAGGTGGTATCGCCGCCAAAGGGCAGCTCATAGTTGCCCGGTCGGTTGACGTGCCCGCTCAAGCAGAAGATTTTGACGCCCGGGCTGTCTTGCGTGCCGAACTGGCGGTAGCCTTCCGCGCCGTGCACCAGAATATAGGGCACGTTGGCCAGCGTCTCCACGTTGTTGACAACCGTTGGCTTGCCGTACAGCCCCACGCTGGCCGGGAAGGGCGGGCGGATGCGCGGGTTGCCGCGTTTGCCTTCCAGCGACTCCAGCAGGGCTGTTTCCTCGCCACAGATGTAGGCCCCTGCCCCGCGATGGGTGTAGATTTCGCAGTCCCAGCCGGAGCCGAGGATGTTCTTACCCACAAAGCCCGCCGACCGCGCCTCTTCTATTTTCCCATCCAGCCAGTCGGCGATATCCCAATACTCCCCGCGAATATAAATGTAGACCGTATTGGCCTGAATGGCGTAGGCGGCGATCAGCGCCCCCTCCAAAACCTGATGGGGATTCTTCTCCATCAGCTGGCGGTCTTTGAAGGTGCCCGGCTCGCTCTCGTCGGCATTGACGCAGACATACTTGGGGAAAACGTCCTTGGGCACAAAGCTCCACTTGACGCCGGTGGGGAAGCCCGCCCCGCCGCGCCCGCGCAAGCCGGAAGCCTTAACGATCTCGATCACCTCGTCGGGTTTGTGCTGGCCGAGGGCTTTCTTCAGCCCTTCGTAGCCGCCGTTGGCGAGGTAGACGCGCAGGTCGTGAATGTCGGGAATGTCCAATTCTCTCAGCAGAATGTGTGCCACGATCTTATCCCTCGTTCTGGGCCTAAACGGTCGACCCTATACGTCCTCTCGGTCGCGCTTGCTCACGTAATGGATGCCGGGCCAGTCCACGTAACCCGCCGCTTGAAAGACCGCCAGCGAGACCTCGTTGCCCGGCTCGATCAGCGCAGCAAAGATGCCGATCCCCTGCTCACGCAGCCACCCTTCGGCGGCGCGGATGAGCGCCCTACCGACTCCCCGACGGCGGAAGTCCGGATGCACCGCCAGCCGGTTGATCCAGCCCTTGCGCTCATCATGAGTGGCCAGCACCACACCGATCAATCTGCCATCCTCGCTGTAGACGCCGAAAGCGGCCATGTTGCCCTCCAGCTGGCGGGCAAACGCCTCACGCGAGTCGCGCCCGGTGGGCTTATACGGCAGGCCTGCCGCTTCCCACAGCGCGATGACGGCCTCGTATTCACTCTCCCCGATAGGGACGGGTGGCTTCGTGTTCACGGCGCAGGGCCTCGAGTAGCTCATCGGCTTTCTTCTCGTCCATGTGCTCATGGAACTTGAAGTTGACCTGCATCACCGGTGCGCGGTCGCAGGCGCCGATACACATGACGTTTTCCACGGTGAACAACCCATCTTCGGTTGTCTCACCAGGGCGGATGCCCAACCGCTGGCAAATGTGCTCGCTGAACTGCTCTGCGCCGCGCAGAGCACAGGGCAGGTCGGTGCAGATGTAGAGCAAGTACTTGCCCTTAGGCCGATCGTAGTACATGGTGTAAAAGCCGACCAGCCCGTGAATATGTGTCACGTCAAGGCCCGTGATCTGGGCAATCTCGGCGATGGCCTCTTCCGTGATGTAGCCGTATTCCTCCTGCGCAATGTACAGCAGCGGCATCACCGCCGAGCGTTTGTCGGGATACTTCGCCAGGTGGCGTTGGATATCTTGTGCGCGTTTCTCCAGCAGGCTCATGTTCGCCTCATGTGGTGGATAAGGATGAGAGCGCTACGCTAGTTCTTCTGCTCCGCCGGTTCGGTCAAGCGCTGCACCTCGGCGAGCTTCTTCTTGTAGCCGGCGATCTCACGGCTGCGCCGCACGATCCCCGGTAGGACGGCCAGCAAGGCTACCATCACGCCCAGCACAAAGGTCAGCAAGAGGATGAGCGCCAGCGATCCCTGGAACTGCCACAGCAAGAACGTCACCGTCACCGGGGCGGCGTTCTGCACGGCGAAGATGATGGCGAGAACGGCGATCAGCAGCGCCACAATCAGCAGGACGATCATGACATGCCCCCTCTTGGATCAGCGGTCGCAGTCGCCCAGCACGATGTCAATGCTGCCGATGATACCGACCAAGTCGGACACCATGTAGCCCTTGGCGATCCAGCCCAGCGACTGCAGGTTGATGAACGACGGCGTGCGGAAGCGCACGCGCCAGGGTTTGGTCCCCCCGTTGCTCACCAAGTAGACCCCCAACTCACCCTTGGGCGATTCGACCCGCACATACACCTCCCCCGGCGGTGCATGGAATCCCTCCGTCCATAGTTTAAAGTGGTGGATGACGGCTTCCATGCTGTGGCCCAACTCCGAGCGCGGCGGGGGCACATATTTGCGGTTGTTGCTGCGCCAGGGGCCTTTGGGCAGACGCTCAAAAGCCTGCTGGATAATGCGCAAGGACTGGCGCATCTCCTGAATGCGCACCATGTAGCGGTCGTAAATATCGCCGTTGGTGCCCAACGGCACATCAAACTCAAAGTGATCGTAAGAGGAGTAAGGCATCGCCTTGCGGATGTCAAAGTTGATGCCCGATCCGCGCAGCGAGGGGCCGGTGATGCTCCAGTTGATGGCCTTCTCCGGCGGGATGATGCCGATGTTCTTGGTGCGCTCCAGGAAGATGGGATTGCGGTCCAGGATGCGCTCGTAGTCGTCGATCTTGCGTGGCATGTACCACAGGAAACGCTTGAGCATCTCCGGGAACTCAGGGGTGAGGTCGCGCCACACCCCACCCGGGCGGATGTAGTTGCCCATCATGCGCTGGCCGGAGAGCGACTCGAACATATCAAGGATGTACTCGCGCTCGCGGAAGGTGTAGAGGAAGAGGCTGGTCGCCCCGAGGTCCAGCACATGGGTGCCCAGCCACACCAGGTGGCTGGCGATACGTTGTAGCTCCGCCATGATGACGCGGATGTACTGGGCACGGGGCGGCACATCCAACTCGCACAGTTTCTCAATGGCGAGACAGTAGACCAGATTGTTGCCCAGATTGTTGAGGTAGTCTATGCGGTCGGTCATGACCAAGGCCTTCTCAAAGGTCTTGGCCTCCATGTTTTTCTCAATGCCGGTGTGCAGGTAGCCGATATCCGGCACGCAGCTCACAATGGTCTCGCCCTCTAGCTCAAGCAGCAGGCGCAGCACGCCGTGCGTGCTGGGATGCTGCGGCCCCATGTTGAGCAGCAGTGTGTCACCGGTGAAAGCCTCCGGTGAGACCAGATTCTTGAGTTGCTGGAGGGCAACCTCGATGGTCTGCTTATCGGTCTCGATCTGCGTAGCGGCAGTGGGATCGTATCCGTAAAACGTCATCGCTTCTGCGTCCTCTTTGCTGAACCTTCTGCGCGGAGAAGCTGCCCCTCCGGCAGAGGGCTTCCTCACTCGCCCTTGGAGGGATGCGGCTTGTTGGCCTGCACACGCTCGTAGTTGAAGCTGAACTGGACCTCCTCATAGCCCAGCGGGTAGTCCTTGCGCAGAGGATGGCCCGTCCAGTCGTAGGGCATCAGGATGCGCCGCAGGTCAGGATGGCCCTCAAAGCGCACCCCGAACATATCATAGACCTCACGCTCCGGCCATTCGGCCCCTGCCCATACGCCAGTGACGCTGGGCACGGTCGGATCGCTGCCGGGGACAAAGACCTTCAGCCAGAGGGTGTGGTTGCGCGGCAGCGAGTACAGGATGTAGTTGACGGCAAAACGTGGCTCAGCGGGCCAGTAGTCCACACCGGAGAGGTCGGAGAGCATGTTGAACTCCAGCCCTTTGGTGTCGCGGCAGAAGCGGGCGATCTCCACGATCATCTTGCGCTCAACGACCACCGTGACATCGCCGCGGAACTCGCGGATCTCGTGCACGGCCTCCGGAAAACGCTCCTTGATGCGGTTGGCAACGGCAAGCATATCGCTCATGGTTAGGGATGTGCTCCTCATTCCACAACAATAGCATCCTGCTTCTTGCGGTTCCGGCCCCACGTGGCCCAGTCGGAGATTTTCTCCTTCATCACCTTCTCATGGAGGGTCAGGATGCCGTGCATGAGCTGCTCCGGACGGGGCGGGCAGCCAGCGATGTATACGTCCACCGGCACGATCTCATCCACCCCTTGCAGGATGGCGTAGTTGTTGAACACGCCGCCGCAGCTGGCGCAATCGCCCATGGCGATCACCCACTTGGGGGCAGGCATCTGATCGTAGAGGCGGCGCACCACGGGGGCCATCTTGCGGCTGACGCGCCCAGCCACGATCATCAGGTCGGATTGACGCGGCGAGGCGCGCATCAGCTCCATCCCAAAGCGCGACATGTCATAGTGCGAGGCCTGCGTGCTCATCATCTCAATGGCGCAGCAGGCCAACCCAAAGAGCATCGGCCACATGGCACGTGTACGCGCCCAGTTGACGGCCTGTTCCAACGTCATGGTGGCAATGCCTAGAGCGCCCGACTTGCCTTCAGGGCCAGCGTCTACTCCCATTCGAGTCCTCCCTTTACCCACTCGTACACCAATCCTATCGTCAGCACAACGGTAAACACCCCGGCCACGATCAGGCCGTACAGCCCCATGCGCCGGATCACCATTGCATAGGGCAGCAGAAAGATGATCTCCACATCAAAGAGGATAAAGAGCACCGCCACCAGATAGAACTTCACCGGCAAACGGCGCACTGCCGGCCCGATGGGCGTCATGCCGGATTCGTAGGGTGTCAATTTCTTGGGGGTCGGCCGCCGTGGCCCTAAAATGGTGGAGGCAAAGACCACGATCAGGGCCAGAACGGTGGACAGGACAACGAGGATGGCAATGGGGAGGTATTGTTGGAATAGCACGTGATGTTCTCCTCATTTGGTAACAGCGCCGTGCGTTGTAAGTTGCGTGTCTCTCCCTGATGTGCGCAATAAGATGGTTGACCGAAACACTTTCGGTGCAACACTCAGCGGCCCGTCACAGCATGGGGATGCTGGAGGCTGCTCCAGCGCTGTGAGGCGTGCAATGTTGTGGCAAACGTCACAAAGTCACCCTTATGCTACCGTAAGATGCGGCCTTTTTCAAATAATCGCCTTCTTTATTCGGCAGGTAAGCCTATCCATCCGGGCTACGTGAGGCACATCCTGCATTGTGCCGAACAATGGCCAAAATGTCAATGCCTTATAGTGACTTTTTTCACAAATTGGCGCAGACGGTGGTGTGCTGCTGCCGGCCTCACCCTTGCTCCACGCAATTGCACCTGCGTCGTGAACACCCTATAATGGCGCTTGCTTGGGGTGAATAGGAGGCCACCGGAGAATATCACCGAGAGCAACGTGAGGGCAACTCCTCATGGACTCTTCCACAACTACAAACCATCAACCGGACGAAGCGCGTACGTCTATCCTGCTGGTGGATGACGATCCGGCCATTCTGGAAGGGATGACCGACCTGCTGAACATATACGGCTATCGGGTTATTACGGCCTGCAATGGGCGCGAGGCACTGGCCGCCATGCAGCGCGAGCTGCCCGATATCATCATCTCCGACATCCTCATGCCGGATATGGACGGCTACGACTTCTTGCGTGCCGTGCGCAGTAACCCCTCGTGGAC
>DAOTYL010000285.1:0-3491 GCA_034434955.1 Anaerolineae bacterium
GTACAGGCCGAAGGTTCAGCCGCCATGTACCGCGCTTGGAAGGACGGCATCCATCCGGCACACATGCAGCCCATTGAGGCGCACACCGTCGCCGATAGCATCTCGGCAGGCTTGCCCCGCGACCGCGTGAAAGCCATGAACGCAGTAAAGGAGACGAACGGCGTCTTCCTCACCGTGAGCGATGAGGAAATTATTGCTGCCATCCCCTTACTGGCGCGCGCCACAGGTGTCTTCGCCGAACCGGCAGCCTCAGCTGCCTATGCCGGCCTGCTGAAGGCTGCTGCTGCAGGGCTGTTCACATCCGACGAGCGCATTGTGGTGCTCATCACAGGCAATGGCCTTAAGGATGTGGCTACAGCCCGCCGTTCCGTCTCGCAGGCCACGCGCATCGCGCCGCGCCTAGAGGAAGTGGCCCGTGTAGCCAGTGAGGTTTTTCGGGTGTGAAGGAGTACAATTAGAACAGATCGACCCGTTGCATTCAGACAGGTTCGTTAGATGGCGGCCACTCCAACATTTTCTGTTGTTGCTCCCGTATACAACGAAGTGGGCAACATCCGCGAGCTGCATCGGCGTATCAGTGAGGTGATGCAGCAAACCGGCGAGCCGTGGGAGCTTCTCATGGTGGATGACGGCAGCACCGACGGCTCGGCGGAGGTGATGCAGGAGGTCTTTGCCCAGGACCCCGAGCACGTGCGCGTGGTGCGCTTTGCCCGCAACTTCGGTCATCAGATTGCCGTGACCGCCGGCATGGACTACGCCGCTGGACAGGCCGTTATCCTCATCGATGCCGACCTGCAAGACCCGCCGGAAGTGATCCTCGACCTGATCGCTAAGTGGCGTGAGGGCTATGAGGTAGTCTATGCTGTGCGTGCCAAACGCGAAGGCGAGACGTGGTTCAAGCGCTTCACCGCTTCGCTGTTCTACCGCCTGCTGTACCGCATCACCGACGTTAACATCCCCCTAGATACCGGCGACTTTCGCCTGATGGATCGCCGGGTGGTGGAAGCCGTGCGTGCCATGCGCGAACATCACCGCTTCATTCGCGGCATGGTGAGCTGGGTAGGCTTCCGGCAAACGGGCGTGGAGTACGTGCGCCGCGAGCGCTTCTCCGGCCAAACCAAGTATCCTCTGCGCAAGATGCTACGTTTCGCTTGGGACGGCATCACAGGCTTCTCGTACTTACCGCTTCAGATGGCCACTTATCTGGGCTTCATCATCGCTGCCTTGAGCGTGCCCGCCATCTTGGTGGTAGTTTACCTGCGAGCCTTCACTGATGCTCGCCCGCTGGAAGGGCAGGCTACCACACTGATCGTGGTGCTGTTTCTGGGCAGCATTCAGCTGATCTGCCTTGGCATTATCGGGGAGTACCTAGGGCGTATCTATAACGAGGTGAAGGGTCGCCCCCTGTACATTGTGCGTGACGTGTTGGGATACCCGACTGCCTCGGCATTACCCTACGCCGAACGGATCGGACGGCGGGAGGCGTAGTATGACCGACTCCGAGCGCGTTAACGAACTGCTGGCGCAGCACAAAGCAGCGCTTGAGGAATACCGCAAATGGGATGAGCAGGTCAAGCAGCTGCTTAAGGCGCGGCGGGCAGGAGACTTAAGCCGTGAAGAGATGGAGACCTATCGCGAGATCGTGCGGCAGCGAGATGCAGCCTACGATCTCATGCGCCGCCTAGAGCATGCTTTACTCAACGAGGACGCCGGAGCGGAGACGGCGGACTAGGACGAGCACACATACTTCAAAAAAGGAGTTGAGGAAACACCCATGAGCGAGACGAAGATCATCACTGGCCCGACTTTTGAGGAGATGCTACACCCCGAAAAGATTGCCCCAGAGGTCCGCGCCAGAGCGCTCAGGATGCGCACTGAGGACCCGCTCGATCCTATCAACCTTTTCAACATCACCTGGAAGGATGAGAACAACCGCATTTATTACCACGTCTTGCCTCATCAGCTGACTGGTGTGGAGGCCAATATTGTAGTGCTCTACAGCACGCACTTCCCTACCGGTAGCCATAAGGTGGGCGCGGCTTACTCGGTGGTGGTTGAAAAGGAACTCTTCGGCGAAGTGGACCCTGCCGTACACACGCTGGTATGGCCCTCCACCGGCAACTACGGCATCGGCGGGGCGTTTGTGGGCTGTCGCATGAACTTTGACAGCATCGTGGTGCTGCCGGAGAACATGAGCCGCGAGCGCTTTGAGAAGATCGAGAGCTACGGCGCGCGCGTGATCAAAACGCCCGGCTCGGAGAGCAACGTTAAGGAAATCTACGACAAAACATGGGAACTGCGCCGCGACCCTAAGGTGCGTGTGCTCAACCAGTTTGAGGTGATGGGCAACTACCGCTTCCACTACTACGTCACGGGCAACACCATTGTAGAGCTAGCCGAGGTGCTCAAGCAACAGGGCATCGGTGTGGGCAAGATTTCGGCCTACGTCTCGGCGATGGGGTCAGCGGGCACCATCGCTGCCGGCGATCGGCTCAAGCAGGTATGGCCTGACCACAAAATCGTAGGCTTGGAGCCTATCCAGTGCCCCACGCTCTACAACAACGGCTATGGCTCACACCGCATTGAGGGCATCGGCGACAAGCACGTCACTTGGATCCACAACGTGTTGAACATGGATGCCCTCATGTGCATTGACGACATGTCCTGCCTGCGCGGGCTGGCACTGCTGACCGATCCGGTGGGCCAGCAAACGCTTATCCGACGCTTCGGCGTGCCGGAGGCGGACGTGGAGAAGATGAGCGGCATCTTTGGCATCTCCAGCGTGTGCAACGTGTTGGGCGCCATCAAAACCGCCAAGTTCTACAACATGGGTGCCGACGACGTGATCGTCACCATTTGCACCGATGCCATCGACCGCTACTACTCAGTCATGGATTGGCTGGAGCGCGAAGAGGGCAAGATGGATGAAGCTCTGGCAGCCTACCGCATGGCCTCCACGTTTCACGGGCAGCGATTGGACTGGATTCTGGAAGGCACGCGCGAAGTACGCCAACGCTGGCACAACCTCAAATATTACACCTGGGTTGAGCAGCAGGGCAAAACCGTTGAAGAGCTGGATGCGCAGCGTGACCCGGCCTGGTGGCAGGAACATCAGCGTTTGGTAGCGGAGATCGATCAGCGCATCATGGCTTTCCGCAGAGAACACCACCTTCACGGAGCGTGATGTACCCTGAAGACCGCGTCCTCGTCGGTGTAATGCCGCACCCCCGCGACTTAGAACTGGCGCGTGAGCAGCACTGGTACCGTGTACCGGTAAAGAGTGCACCGAAGGGCATCCACGCCGAGTACGTGGCCTTCTACTTCACCCAAGCCTTCGGACCTGACCTGCGTTGGGCGATCCACTACTATGCACGGCGCACCGGCCATGAGCTGGTGCGCCGCGTTGACCTCCTGCCAGAGGAGGCAGAACATCCCCGCGCCAACGATCTTTACTACAAGCTTCAGCTTGGCCCCCTGCGGGAAAAGCAGCC
>DAOTYL010000286.1:0-1515 GCA_034434955.1 Anaerolineae bacterium
AGGCCATACACAGGATGGCCAGCACAAAGAAGGCGGGCGTTAGCAGGAAGATGGCGCTGTAGTTGCGTCCGGTGAGGTCGATCAGCACGCCGCTGAGCGTTGGGCCGCTACTGGAGGCAAGCTGCGAGGCCAGATAATACAACCCGGTGAACGTTCCCAGCAGGCGGGGGTCGCGGGTCATATCTACCACCATCGGCAAGGAGTTGATGTTGACCATAGCCCAGCTAACGCCACCAAGTGCTAGTATGGCGCCGATCACGGCCGTGTTGGGGATGAAGTAGGCAATGACAAGCAAGATGGCAAATGCCCCAAGACCGCCCATGATCGTGCGGCGGCGCCCGATGCGTTCCCCGATGAAGCCTGCCGGTATGGCAAACAGGATGAAGGTAATGCCGGCAATGCCGAACAGGGTGGGGGCAAATCCCTCCGTTACTCCCAACACGTTGACGGCGTAGGAAGTGAAAAAGGTGCTGGTGCCGCTGTAGCCTACAAACCAGCAGAAGATCGCCAACAGCAGCAGGATAAGGCTGCGGCGGTTATCGGCGGGAATGGAGCGAACGCCCTTCAGCCCGACCAGTGCCTCTTCCTCCTCGCTCTTCTCATGGGTTACTGCTTCCAGTTCCTCAATGCGCGGCTCGCGGACGGTGGTGAAGAGCAGGAACACCGCAATAAGCAGCAGCGCCAGCGCTGCCACGAAGGGTATAAATTGGTTGATGTCAAACAGACGGGCCACAACGATGGTGGCGATCACCGTGCCCACGCCACCCATGAGGTTGATCACACCATTGGCCTTGCTACGCAGTGGCGAGGGGGTGAGGTCAGGCATCAGCGTGATAACCGGCGTGCGCAGCACGGCCATTGCCAGCAACATCAGACCTGCGCCCGTCATAAACAGCGCAAACGCTCCCACGTTGTCGGCCACGCTGCCGTTTGTCGCCGGGTTGATACGGCTGGCGGCGAGGGGGATTAGGAAGAAGGCGAATGCAGCAACCGGCGCGGCAGTGAGGATGTAGGGGTAACGCCGCCCGATAGGGGTGCGTGTGCGGTCGCTCAGCATCCCCACCAACGGCAGGATAAAGATGGCCACGATGTTGTCCAACGTCATGATGAAGCCGGTGAGTGTGGCGCTCAAGCCGAAGCCCAGCACATGGCGTGTGGAGGCAAAGAGCGGGTTGCCCGATTGCAGATAGATGGGCACGAACGAGTCGTAGATTTGCCACATGACACTGATGCCGAAGAAGCCGAAACCGATCAGGAAAGTTTTGCCCCAGTCGAGCTTCATGGTGGATTCTCCTTAGAGAGTGGTAGAAGCACGTGCTACATGCCAAGAGGATAGCACATCCGTAGCAGTGTCAAAAAGAGTGCCGGGGAGATTTCCGGCACTCTTTTGGGAACGTGCCCCGCTCAGCTGCTCTTGGGCATACGGGCAATGATCTTGGCCATCAGGTTGGAGAAGGGCATGGTTTGTAACCACACCTTGCCCGGGCCGGTCAACGTGGCTAAAAACAGCCCTTC
>DAOTYL010000287.1:0-5986 GCA_034434955.1 Anaerolineae bacterium
GTGGTTTGGGAAAGGAGGTGACGCTCGAACGGATCGCCGATGAGTGACTCGCGTTCGGTTCTCACACCTGCTACATGAGTTTATGACCAGAAAGGAGCAGAGTCATGAGTACCCGCGAAGAGGCAAAAGTCTCATGGGCGGACCGCCTATCGGGCTGGATGGAAGCCCTCGCCCCGCTCTTTGACCAGCCTCATCTGGCTTCCGTGCGCGACGGTCTGGCAGCGCTGATGCCGCTCCTCATCACCGGCGCCTTTAGCCTTCTGATCCTCCAGTTCCCTGTACCGGCCTGGCTGGATTATCTAGACGGCAATCCCGATCTGGCCGCTAAGCTGTGGGTGCCCTTCAACATCACCTACGGTTTGCTCTCCCCCTTTGCTGCACTGACCATCTCTTACAGCCTTGCGCGGCGGCGCGGGCTTGATCCCCTGATGCCGGCGGCGCTCTCGCTGCTGACCTTTATCGTGGTGGCCAGCCCTATCCTCGGGGCGTGGGGTGAGCAGGGCTTGCCGGGCACGTATTTTGACAACAGCGGGCTGTTCACGGCCATCATCGTTGCCCTGATCTCGGTCGAGATCTACCGCTTCTTCGTGGAGCGTAATCTCATCATCCGTATGCCGGCCCAAGTGCCCCCGGCCATTGCCAACGCCTTTGTGGCGTTGATCCCGGGCATCGTGATCCTTGCCATCGGCTGGCTGGTGCGCGTGGTGCTGGGCATTGATGTAGCCGGCGGCGTGGTGAAGGCGCTCTCCTACATCGTACCGGCGGCCTCCAGCTACCCGGCGGCAGCAGTGGCCGAGAGCCTGCATGCCTTCCTGTGGACGCTGGGCATCCACGGTGACCTGACTATCGGCATCGTGCTGCAGCCGATCTGGACGAACAACCTGGCAGCCAATGCGCAGGCGGCGGCATCGGGCCAGCCCCTGCCCTACATCTACACCGACCTGTTCCGCAGCTACGTGGTGCCGGGTGGCTCCGGTGCGACCCTGCCGCTAGCCATCTACCTCATCCGCAGCAGGTCGCCGCGTCTGCGTCAGGTGGGCTGGCTGGGCATCTGGCCGGGCATCTTCAACATCAACGAGCCTATCACCTTCGGCACGCCCGTCATCTTCAACCCGGTGCTGGCCATCCCCTTCATCATCATCACTTTCCTCAACGTGACCTTCGCCTGGATCATGCACGTTATCGGCTTTGTCACGCCGACCTACGTGGCCGCTCCCTGGACGCTGCCCACGCCCATCCTGATGTACCTCGCCACCGGCTATGACTGGCGGGCCAGCATCGTGGGCATTGTGACGGAGTTCGTCATCCCGGGCATCATTTGGTACCCGGCCTTCCGCGCCTGGGAGCGCCAGGTGCTGGCGAAGGAAGGTAGCGAGGAAGCGGCTCGCGCTGCGGCGGCTGCACCCGCCAGCAAATAACGGCATTTGAGCGACGAAGGGGACAGGCGCAGGTCTGTCCCCTTCATTCCCCTACTCCCACTTTGGATAGAGGAGCAAAGCGGTGAAGCTGACCATCTTGGGTGCGGCAGGCGTGCGCACACCGCTGGTCTTGCGGAGCATTATCGCCCGCCAGCAACGCATTGGGCTGATGGAACTGGCCCTCATGGATGTGGACGCCGAGCGGCTGAAGCTCATCCGCGCCCTCTGTGAGCCGTTGCTGGCCGACGAACGGGTGACTTTCAAGACCCTCTGGACGCAGGATGCCCGCGAGGCCATCCGTGGTGCGGAGTATGTCATCACCACCTTCCGCGTGGGCGGCATGGAGTCGCGGGTCATAGATGAACAGGTGCCACTTAAGTACGGCGTGCTGGGGCAGGAAACGACCGGCCCGGGCGGGTTCGCTATGGCGCTGCGCACCATTCCGATAGTGCTGGAATACGTCCAGATGGTGCGCGAGGAGGCACCCGGTGCGTGGTTCCTCAACTTCACCAATCCGGCGGGCATTGTCACCGAGGCCATCTTCAAGGTCGGCGGTTATCGGCGCGTGGTGGGCATCTGCGACAATCCAGCGGCCATGTGGCGCACCGCGGCGATGGTGCTCAAGGTCCCCCCTTCCGACCTTCTGTTGGAGTATTTCGGCCTCAATCACCTGGGCTGGGTGCGGGCGGTGTATCACAACGGCGTAGACCGCTTGCCGGAGATCATGCAGTATCTGGCAGCACACCCCGACGTCGACCTGCCCGGGTTGCCCTCGCTGCCCGCCGACTACATCCGCCTGTTGGGGCTGTTGCCCAACGAGTACAACTTCTTCTACTATGCTACACAGCAGGCGGTAGGCAATCTGCAACGTGCGGGTCAAAGCCGCGCCCAGCAGATCATGCCCTTCAACGTGGAACTTTACCGCACCCTCTCGCGGATGTATGATCAAGGTGCAGCGCCCGAGGAGATGCAGGCTGTTTATGTGGAGTATCTGATCAAGCGCCACGAGACCTACATGAGTCTGGAGACCGGCCATCGGCACAAATTGCCTGAACTGCCTCAACAGGCGAGTGAGATGGAGGAAGCCGCCGAGGGATATTCGGGCGTGGCCTTGGGTGTGATTGAAGCCTTGCAGGGCAAGGCAGGAGCGATGATCCTCAATGTGCCCAATGAGGGGGCTATCGCGGGGATGGCTGAGGACGATGTTGTAGAGGTAACGTGCTATCTGGGGCAAGGAACAGTACGCCCGCTGGCCATGGGGGCTATCCCTGACCACGCCCTGGGCCTCATGAAGCGCGTCAAAGAGTATGAGCGGCTGACTATTCAGGCCGCCGTTGAGCACTCCTACGAGCTGGCGCTTAAGGCGCTCAGCCTGCACCCGCTGGTGCCCTCCTTTGAGGTGGCGCGGGCGATTCTGGAGGATTATCGTGAGCAGCATGGGGCGTATTTCCCGCTGCTGGCATAGGGGGGCCGAAAATGGCGAGTTACAATGTCCTGCTGGTGTGCGCGGCGGGGATGTCCTCCTCGCTGTTGGAGGCTAAGACCATCGCCGCCGCTGCCGCCTGCGGCCATGAGCTGACGATCAAGGCGCTTTCGGCAGCGGATATTGCCATTTATGACTTCGCGGCTAAACCGGTGGACATCGTCTTGGTTGCGCCGCAGGTGCGCTATAAGAAGAAGAGCATCAGCGAGATGGCTGCACCTTATGGGATCGTTGTGCAAGATATTGACCCGGTGACGTTTGGCATGGTGGACGGGGCCAAGCTGTTTGAGCAAATCCTACAGGCCGTCCCCAAGGAGGAAGTCCATGGGTGATAATCCTCCTCCCCAGAAGCCGATCAAAGTGTTGATGGTGTGCGCACTGGGGATGTCCTCCTCCCTGCTGGAAGCGAGGACCAAAGAGGCTGCCGCTAAAGCGGGCGTGCCTTTTGAGATGAAAGCCGTCGCCGTGCAGGAGATCGGTCGTTGGGACCCCACCCTGCAATGGTATGACATCGTGCTGGTTGCGCCGCAGGTCTTCTATAAGCGCAAAGCCATTGAGGAGACGGCCAAGCCGCACGGCATTCTGGTGGAGAACATCGATTCGGTCACTTTTGGCATGGTGGACGGGGAGAAGCTCTTTCAGCAGATCATGCGGGCGATTGAGGCCCGCGATCAGGCGCGTGGCGAGGGATAACCCGCCCTTTAGACCTCGCTGTTGCTGCGCCTGAACAACCTTCAACGCTTACTCAGGACATCTGACCATGCTCTTTCTGCGCGGCCTAACCGTCGCCCTCAGCGGGGTGATCTTCATCTTTCTGCCGGGCAGCGCGGTGGCGCTCATCGCACGGCGTGGCATCGCCTATGAGCGTTCGCTCCTGCTATGGGGCATGGCCGTGTTGGTGGCAGCGCTGTTGCCCGCCAACTTTCTCACCAGCCTAGGGCGGCAGATCGCCCTCACTGGTCGTGAAGCAGGCCCTGCCACGCCTTACCTTGTCGCCCTACTGGGTAGCCTGCTTGTGGCGCTCTTTGTGGAAGGGGCCAAGTATCTGCTGCTGCGCTGGCGCAAGCCCCCTCCCGAGTCCCTGCTGGCCGCCGGTGTGATGGTCGGGCTGGGGGTGGGCCTGCTGACCAAGGTCTTTCAGGGCTTTGCCCTGCTGGGGGCAGGGATACGCCTCATCTTCGGCGACACTTCAACGGCGGAGCTGGCCGCCATCGCTGCGCAGGATTGGCCCAGCCTGCTCATCAACCTCCTGGCGTTGATCACCGACCGCATGGCATTGGTGGTGATCGGCGCCGCGCTGGGGGCGCTCGTGGCGCAGGCCATCGGCAGCGGGCAGTCCCGTTGGCTGTGGCTGGCTGTGATGCTCAACGCCGCCTTCAGCTGGACTTATACGGCCATCGGCCTTTCGCTGGGCAGCGGCGCCTTGAGCGCTAACCTGCTGGTGATCGTCTATGAGGGTGCGCTGGCGACGTTGGCATTTTACTGGTTGAGCGTGCAACCTAGGCGCTGGGAGCAGGCGCAGGCCAAGCCGCGTCGCCGCGCGGCAGCGCGGAAGGCCTAGAGCGGCAAGAGGATGACCAGAAAGGCTGAAAAGCGAGGGGTCACTTATGGAACTGCAACCGAAGATCATTGCCAAAGACGGTAAGGAGATGATCCTCATTCCGGCGGGTGAGTTCCTGATGGGGCCGAACAAGCAAACGGTGTACTTGCCCGCCTATTACATTGACCGCACACCGGTCACCAACGCTGAATACAAAGCCTTTGTGGAGGCCACCCGCTACAGCTTCCCGCCGCACTGGCGGCAAGGCAAGCCTGTGCCCGGCACCGAAGACCATCCCGTGGTGCAGGTGACGTGGTTTGACGCCGCCGCCTACGCCCAGTGGGCGGGCAAGCGCCTGCCCACCGCTGCCGAATGGGAAAAAGCCGCACGCGGCACGGATGGGCGCATCTACCCCTGGGGAGATGTGTTTGACCCCCAGCGCCTCAACTGCGGCGAGGGCGGCCCCTTCAAGACCACGCCGGTCGGCCAGTACTCTCCGCAGGGGGATAGCCCCTACGGCGTGGTGGACATGGCGGGCAACGTCTACGAGTGGACGGACGACGGCAGTCAGGTGACCACGATGGGCATCCGCGGCGGCTGCTGGCTGGATGGCCGTGAGCAGGCGCAGACCTTCTACGTGCGTCGGCACACACCCCGCCGCAAAAACGACTTCATCGGCTTCCGCTGCGTGATGGATGTTCCGCAGGAGTGAGGCTCTCTCCACACGGTGGAGGGGAGCCAGAAGTAAGGCTTCGAACACATGACGCGCCTGACGTTAGTTCGGCACGGCACTACCGAATGGATGGAGCAGGGACGCCTACACGGCGTCAGCGATAGCCCATTGAGCGAGCGGGGGCGGCAGGAAGCGCAGCTGGCCGCCGCACGGCTGGCCGGGCAATCCTTTGATGCCTTCTACACCAGCCCGTTGGGTCGTGCCCGCCAGACGGCGGAGATCATCGGTCGGGCGGTGGGGCTGGAACCCATCCCGCTGGAGGGCTTGCACGAATTGAACTTCGGCTGGCTGGAAGGTGGGTACATCTTCCGCCGTGGCGAAAGCAAGGGCCTGCGGCGTCTCCTGCGCAGCGCATGGGTAGAATGGATGGTGAATCTAACAGGCGAGCCACGCCTACGCTTTGCGCGGCGCATCCGTGCGGCGGTAGACTGGATCGTGGCGCAGCATCCGCAAGGGCGTGTCCTCGTTGTCACCCATACGGCAGTGCATGGCCTTCTGTTGGCGTTGCTGTTGGACGGCAATCCTGCCGCTTGGGGGCGCTATGACGGCTGGGCACCCTGCGGCATCACCGAGATAGAGGTAGCGCCATCCGGCAAAGCCCGTCTCATCAGCCTGAATGAGCAAGATCATCTTATTCCTTTGAGGAGCGAGAAGTGAGCCGACGCAGCAGCAGTCATGAGGAGATAACGTGGGAACAGCGCCTCTTCACCCTGATCCTGCACGCAGGCAACGCCCGTTCGCAGGCTATCAAGGCCGCCGAACACGCCGAAGCGGGCGACTTTGCGGCGGCAGAAGCGGCCCTCGCCGAGGCC
>DAOTYL010000288.1:0-24541 GCA_034434955.1 Anaerolineae bacterium
AGCGCCAGCGCCCCGATCAGGTTCCACATCATATGCCCGGCAATGCTCGGCAGGATAGAGCCGGAGATCGTGCGCAGGGCAGTAAGGTAAAAGGACAGCAGCAGGGCCATTACCAGCGAAGCGGCGGTGTTAAATCCCGCCAGCACGTGCAGCAAAGCGAAGAACACGCTGCACACGACAAACGGCGTAAGGTGTCGCCGCCAGAAGGGGATGTCGGCGCGTGCGGGGGGCAGCAGCGCATTGTACAACGCCCCGCGAAAGACGATCTCCTCGGCAAGCGGCACGATGGTGCTCACCGCCAACCCTGAGATAACCTGCAGCCTTCTGGTACTGAAAAGCTGCATCTGAAGGTCAAGGCCTGTGGGGCCGATCAGCAGCGTGACGCCGCAGCCCACCACGACCAGCATCACCAGCGTGAGCAACGGCACTGACCACAGCGGTAAGGTATGCGGCTTGCGCCATGCGATCCAATCGGCCAGCGTGTAGCATTGCCCCGTTGCATGAGACCATACACGTGGCCAGCTCCAGACGATGAGGAGGGTTAGCAAGGCCGCCAACAAGCCCGAAAGCAACGCCATCCACGCCAAGAGGGACAAGTTCTGCAAGTCGCTCGCCGTGCGGAACATGCCAAGCAGGTAGGCTATCAGCACCACCGGCAAGGCAAAGACCAGTTGCATGGGTGCATAGGCGGTGAATAACGCCGCCGCCAGCGCCCAGCGCGAGAGGCGCGATGGCCCCTCATCGGCTGAAGGAGGGAGCAAACCTGATCCCATTACGCTACCTGTTTCCATTGCTAGCTGGCCGTCCATCTCATGGGTTGAACCACGTCCTGTAGTGTACTCGTGCGCACAGAGCGGATCAAGGGAACCAAGGTCATACGCCGCTTGCCTCCATAGGCACTCTTCTCCCCCCTTGGTGCGCCGATTGACAACCTACCCCCAAGCGGTTAGAATACCTTTACCACCGCAATGCCGGGGGAAGAGGCTGTGTTCCTTCTGCCATCGTGCAGAAACACAATGAAACGGGCGTCGGCAGGCAATCAGCGCAGCGCCCTGCGCCTGCTTACCTGCGCAGGGCAGGAAATGCCCCGCGCTGCGCAGCAACCTCAGCAGGTTGGGAGATAAACTTAGGATATGGCGCAAGAACCCTCCCCCTCACAAGATCCGCAGGTTGATTTTGCCACCCTTCTTGAAGAGTCATACGAAAAAGTTGAACAAGTAGAGCGCGGCGACTTGCTCACCGGCACCATTCTCGCCTGCGATGAGCACGGCATTATTGTGGATGTCGGGTTGAAGCGCGATGGTGTCGTCCCGCGCAGTGATCTGGAAGGGTTGGAGGACCTGAGCGATTACCACGTGGGGAAAAAGATCACCGTGATGGTGGTGTGCCCTGAAGATCGCGACGGCAATCTGGTCGTTTCGATCCAGCAGGCACGCGCCAGCAAGGATTGGGACGCCGCCCGCGAGCAGATGGAGCGCGGCGAACTCTACATCGGCGAGGTGGTGGAGGCCAATCGGGGCGGCTTGATCGTCCCCTTCGGCGAGTTGCGTGGCTTTGTGCCTGCCTCCCACGTCCTCAACATGCCGCGGGGATTGGATGACGAGGCCCGCGCTGCTTACCTGCAACGTATGGTCGGCCAGCGCATCCAACTCAAGATCATCGAGGTCAACCCCTATCGCCGGCGGCTGGTGCTCTCCCAGCGCGAGGCCATGCGCGAGGCGCGGGAGCAGGCCAAAGATCGCCTGCTGGAGAACCTCAAGGAAGGCGACATCGTCACCGGCACGGTCAGCAGCCTGCGCGATTTTGGTGCCTTTGTGGACCTCGGCGGGGCAGATGGGCTGATCCACCTCTCCGAGCTCTCGTGGCATCGCATCCGCCACCCCAGCGAAGTGGTCAAGGTGGGGATGCAGGTGCAGGCCTACGTGCTCCAACTAGACCGCGAGGGCAAGCGCATCGGCCTCAGTCTCAAACGCCTGCAACCCAACCCCTGGGCCGAGATCGAGCAAACCCATCATATCGGTCAGGTGGTTGAAGGGATCGTCTCCCGTGTGGTATCATTTGGCGCATTTGTGGAGCTGCCGAACGGGATTGAGGCGCTGTTACACGCCTCCGAGATCAGCGACCCGCCGCCCACCCGCATTGAGGAAGTGCTGTGCCCGGGCGAGCGCATCACGGCGCAGATCATCAGCCTTGAGCCGCACCGCCAGCGCATGGGATTGAGCCTCAAGCGCCTCAAGGAGGCGGAAGAGGGGGGCAGCTCGGGCGATCAGCAGGTTGAGGAGCAGCTTCCCGAGTTGGATACGGTATAATGTAAGTAAAAGCGCACAGTACCAAAACGAAGGAGGTGAAAAGATTGGCTAGAGTCGTCCTGCGCCCCGGTGAGAGTCAGGAACAGTTGCTGAAGCGCTTCCGCAAGGAAGTGGCCAAGAGCGGCATCTTGAGCACAGTGCGGCGCAAACGCTGGCACGTCAGCAAAAGCGAGCTGCGCCGCATCCAGCGCAAGAAGGCACTGCGCCGCATCCGCCGCCGCATGGCCAAGATCAGCCAGCGCGGTTAGCGCCTTCGGCACCGTTCCACTGGATGTGATAGGCTGATGTCTTCCAAAGACAAAATTGAGGTGGAGGGCACCGTCGTGGAGGCTTTGCCCGGCATGATGTTCCGGGTGAAGCTAGATGACGGCCACGAAGTGTTGGCTTACCTTTCCGGTAAGATGCGCAAGTATTACATCCGTATCCTGCTGGGGGATCGGGTGCGAGTGGAACTCTCACCCTACGATTTGAAGAAGGGCCGCATCACCTACCGCTATAAGAAGCGCGGCGAAGACTTGGAATTGGATGAGGGCGAAGAATAGTCGCTAAACGCACTTATCTCCGTCCATGGCGAAGAACTGGCGCACTACGCCAGTTTTTTCGTTATAAGCGGGGTAAGGCTCAGTAGATCGGCTCATCTTGGGAGCGGCGCCCCAGGATATGCTGCGTCACCCAATGCCACAGTCGCTTGAAAGGTCGGCTGGTGAAGTGCGCAGCGAAGCTACGTGCCGCTTCCCACGCCCCAACGCGGTCACCGAACTGCTCACGCAGGTAGTACTGGTGTTCAATCACCCACAGATAAAGGTCGCCCTCGGTGCGGTGGGGGAAATCCTTGAGGATGCCGCTCTGGCGGATGACCTGCACCAGCGGCAGGTACACTTGATCGTACCACTGCGCGGCGGCTTCCTCTAGGCTGAACTCCCGCTTCCATTCGGTGGATTGCAGATAGCGGTGCAGCTCAATGTGCTCCAGCAGCAGGTGATAGCCGCCCGGAATGGTCAGCTCAATGGTTGCCCCAGGGCGCTGTTCATCAAGGCGCGTGGTTTCTAGGAACAGCGCCTTCTCGCCGATGACCTCCAGATCGTCCGGCTCAAGGTCCTCGCGGAGGGGCACGCGCACACGGCATTCGTAGACTTCGGCATCGATAAACTCGCGGCCCAGCTCACGCGCCACACTGACGCGGTGGTTGCCATCCACCACGAAGTAGACATCCCCCACCTGATAGAGTTTCACCGGCGGCAGGGGGATGTCCTCATAGTACGCCCGCCCGATGTTCAGCCAGCGGTCGATGGTGTACTCCTGCGTCGGCAAGAAAGCGCGGTCGAAGTCACCATAGCGGTTTACGCTGCCGATGATCTTCTCCAGCGGCACACTGCGCATGCCGCGATAGACAGGCAACCCGGCCCTGACTCTCTCGCGCACCACATCATAGGCCAACAGGTGGTTGGGCCGACGCCGCAGGTCGGCCCACACCTTTCTCAAGAAGGCCTTGCCGCGTGCTCGATTGTAGAGATCGACGGCGCGTTCCAGTGCCTTACGACTTCCCATCGTCTTCCCATTCAATCAGCCGCAGCGGATAGACGTTCACTACCGTTGTGTCCTCAAAAACGGTGATTTCAGCCGCCTGTCGTCGGTAGGCGTGTCGATGCCCATGCAACAGGTAGCGCGGTCGAGCGTAGCGCATCAACGTTAGAAATGCTTTAAAACCTCGGTGTGGCAGGTCGCTGCCATCGTGGATGCCATAGGGCGGCGCATGCGTCACCAACAGGTCCAAGTAGCGCCCATAACGCAGTCGATTGGCAACAAGGTGGGGGATCAGTTGAGCAACGCGCAGGCGCATCTCCGCTTCCGTGTACTGATGGATCGCCCGAGGCCGGTAGCGCATGGAGCCGCCCAGCCCGGCGATGAGCATACCGCTCACCTTCTGCACACGTCCGTCAACGGCGATGCAGCCTTCGGCGTAGGTAAGCGTGCGCCCGTCGGCGGTGTACTGCGGCCCATCGTGGTTGCCGTGCACGTATACCACAGGCGCCCGTAGTTTGGTAGCAATGTATTCCAGGTAGTAGTAAGGGAGATCGCCGCACCCCACCACAAGGTCTACATTCCCATACAATCGGACGATCTGCGGCGAGTAGATGGCCTCCACCACGCGGTCGCTCAGCGCCAGTATTCTCATGCACTCCGATCCGGATTCTTACCCCGGAGGGCACAGCGCCACAGCGGAATGCTCCGTGCCCTGTGCCCTCCGGGGTTCCCGAAAAAGGGGGGATTAGAATAGCCCGACCTCGCCCGCCATGATGCGCCCCTTAAGGCCCTCGATATCCGCCAACTGACGGTCAATCACCGCTGCCACGCGCTCCTTGACCTCCTCAGGGAGTTGCCCGTTGCGCGTCATCACTGTAGCCGTCGCTACCAGCGGCTGGTCCAGCGGATGCCCGATCTGGCTAAGGATGTATACCTGCGCCTCGCGCACCTCCGGCACGCTCTCCACGATGCTTTTGGCCGTCTCCAAGGCCAACACGTTGTAAATCTTCCCCACATGGCTGATGGGGTTCTTGCCCGCCGCCGCTTCCAGTGAGGCAGCGCGGAAGGGCGCAATCACGCCTGTCACACGGTTGCCGCGCCCCACCGAGCCATCATCCCCCATTTCGGCGCTGGTGCCGGTGAGGGTCAGATAGACCATCTTCGCCTCCTCGTCATCGGCAGTGTTGATGTCCACGCGCACGCTGTGCTGAGGGGCCAGCCGCTCGGCAAAAGCCTGCGCTGCCTGCCGCACGGCTTCCTTGGCCTCGGCGTATTCTTGCAGATCGCGGATGCGCGGTGCGATGAAAGGCACGGCGCAGGTCAGCACGATCTCCCTTCCCGTGCGGCAGCCCATCACCTTCACATCCTCACCGATGGGGAACTGATCGATCAGCGTGCCGGTGATATATTCGCAGGTCTCATACACGGCGTGCTCCAGCACCGAACGCGGCCAATGCGCCGCACCAAAGCTGGTGTCGTTGGCCGTCACCTTCTTGTCCACCGTGTGGGTCAATTCGCTGGAGCCGCGACCAGCGTAGCAGTCAATCACGCAGTGTCGATCAGGGTCCAGATACCTCATCGTCTCGCGGATGTAACTCTTGGCCGCTTGAATGGCGATGAGGTCAATGGGGATTTTCTGCCCGTTGACGTCCGGCGTGCCGCGTCCGGCGATCTGGATACGGATGGGTTTGAGCATCTGGCCATGCCCAAAGCCCACCTCCACATCGCCGGCCACCAGCTGCACTTTGTCAAAATTGTGATGCAGCGGCCTGCCGAAGTGCTCCTGACAATAGCGGGTGTACTCAACCGAGATGCGCTCCGCGATGCCGTCGCAGAGGCTATCGGGGTGGCCGATGCCTTTGCGCTCCACAATCTCCACGGGGCGATCCTCAATCCACACGCCGTCTGCTGCGGCGACCACGATGTTGCGCTTGGTCATAGGCTGATCTCCTGTCTTCTAGTCTGGCGTGGCGGTGAACTGAAAAGCGCCTCTCCTTTTTTGAGAAGAGGCGCACGACAGGAAATCTCTCGCGGCGTCTCCTCTCATCTTCCAGAGTTCCTACAGAGTCACTCTGCCGGAATTGGCACCATTCCCGTACCCGACGCCGGAGTGCGGGCGGTTGCCGAGGCTTCACAGGGCCGGTCCCTCCACCTCTCTGGATGAGACGACGTTTTTCAGCCCACCGTTTATTCAATTGTCGGGCAGAGTTTACCGCGCCCCGCGCAGGCTGTCAAACGGGGCGGGAGAGGAGGAGAGAACGCCTGCCGCTGCTTGCCGCACCTCAGGGGGCGCGATACAATCCCGCAGATGATGGACCTGGGCATTGTGATCGTCAACTGGAACACGCGCGACTATTTGCGCCGCTGCCTCCAGACCGTCTTTGCCAGCGAGGGCGCTCTGCGCTTCCGCGTGGTGGTGGTGGACAACGGCTCGACGGACGGGAGCGCCGAGATGGTCGCTGCCGAGTTTCCGATGGCGCAGCTGATCAGCGGGCACGGCAACGTGGGCTATCCGGCGGGCAACAACCTCGGCCTGCGGGCGCTGGGATACGCTGATTTGCCCGGCCACACCGCCCCCGATGCCCCGCGTTATGCCCTGCTGCTCAATCCCGATACGGAGCTGCCGCCCCAGGCGTTGGCGCAGATGATCGCCTATATGGATGCCCATCCTGAAGTAGGCGCGGCAGGGCCAAAGCTCGTGCTGCCCGACGGCTCGCTCGACTTAGCCTGCCGACGCAGCCTGCCCACTGTGGAGGTGGCTTTCTGGCGCCTGATCGGCTTTTCGAAGCTCTTCCCGCGCAGCCGCCGCTTTGCCCGCTACAACCTCACTTTCCTCAACGAGGATGAGGAGGCCGAGGTCGGCTCGGTGGTGGGCGCTTTCATGATCGTGCGCCGCGAAGCCATCCAGCAAGTGGGGCTGATGGACGAGTCCTTTTTCCTCTACGGTGAGGATTTGGACTGGTGCAAGCGCATCGGCGAGGCAGGGTGGAAGATCATGTACTACCCGCGCGTGCAGGTACTGCACGTTAAGCGGGCGGCCAGCCGTCAGAGCCGCCGGGCGCGGCTGGAGTTCGTGCGTGCTTTTCTCATCTTCTACCGCAAACACTATCAGGCGACCACACCCCGCTTGATCCATCTGGCGGTGTTGCTGGGGATCGGCGTGTGGGGTGGGCCAAAGCTATGGCGCGATCTACTCGCAGCCCCGCGAGGGGCGGGATGATGGAAGCGACTCATCAGCCGCCCCATCGCATGCCGAGGCGGGGACACGAAGGAGGGAGTGCGGTGGGCCAAGCACGGATACGCCGACTGTACATCCTCTCAAAGATAGCCCTTGATGCGCTGGCGGTGACAGCCGGGTTTATCCTCGGTTTCCAGCTGCGCTTGCTCCTCCCCATCCCCGATCGCCTCATCGGTGCGCCCGGCTTCCTCACCTACCTGCCAATGTTGATCGTGCAGGTGGCCAGCGTGATCGTCGTCTTTTACCTCAACAAACTGTACCACGTCGTGCGCGCCGGCTCACGGCTGGACGAGATCACGGCCATCTTCGGCGCGGTGAGCATCGGCACGATCGTCTCGGTGGCTATTTCCGCCCTCACCTTCAAGAACACCATCTTCGAACTGGACTTCCCCCGCGCCATGATCCTGTACGCTTGGCTGTTCAGCCTGGCCTTTGTCACGATAGGGCGCGAAGTGCATCGCCGCCTATGGCATTGGCTGCGCATGCGCGGCCTCGCCCGCGACCGCGTGCTGGTGGTGGGCACCTCGGAGAGCGCACGGGCCATCATCCAGAAGATGCAGTGGTCACCCTACCTAGGTTACGAACTGGTGGGCGTGGTCAGCGAGCAGGACGGCGTGCAAGAAGTAGCCGGCGCACCGGTTTTGGGCACTACCAACGAGTTGGCCGATATCATAGACCGCAACGACGTGCAGGAGGTGATCATCGCCCTGCCGGAAGGGGCCAGCCGCCACGAACTCTTGCGACTGGTGGGCATGTGTCAACGTGGATCGGTGGCGATCAAGGTCTTCCCCGACCTGTTTGAGTTCATCACCGGCGGTCTCTCCATCGACGATCTGGGCGGCATCCCCTTGCTCACGGTGCGCGACATCCAGTTGCGGGGTTGGAAGCTGAGCCTCAAGCGGGCGATGGACATCATCGGGGCGAGCATCGGGTTGGTACTGCTCTCCCCCTTCATGATGCTCATGGCGCTGCTCATCAAGCTCGACTCGCCCGGGCCGGTATTCTACTGCCAAGAGCGCATGGGGCTTGACGGGCGTCCTTTTCAGATGATCAAGTTCCGCTCTATGCGGCAGGATGCCGAGGCCAACGGTCCGGGCTGGACTACCGCCGACGATCCGCGCCGCACGCGCATCGGTAAGTTCCTGCGCTCCAAGAACATTGACGAGCTGCCGCAGCTGATCAACGTCCTGCTGGGAGAGATGAGCCTTGTGGGGCCGCGCCCGGAGCGCCCCGTCTATGTGGAGAAGTTCCGACGCAGCATCCCGCGCTATATGGAGCGTCACCGCGAGCGGGCTGGCATGACCGGCTGGGCGCAGGTGAACGGCCTGCGCGGCGACACTTCCATCGCCGAGCGTACCAAGTACGACCTGTGGTACGTGGAAAACTGGTCGCTCTGGCTGGACATCAAGATCATCGTGCGCACCATCTGGCAGACCATCTTCGGCAGCGGCGAGCGCAACGCCTACTAGGTAAGTTGCCCCTTTGTCCCCCTACCCCTTTGGCCCCCTCCTCCCAAAAGCGGGGAGCGGAGGGCGAGCTACGTCCTTTTTTCTTTCGCCCCGCGCCCGATCTCAGGTAACATATCTTCTATGCGCAAGAGCCGTACATGGGAGCAACCGTGATCGGTATCGCCGAACGCCTTCGCGCCGCCTATCTGAGAGCCTACGCTCACCTTGCGCCTACCTTGCGGCGCTGGTGGGATAATCCCCTCTTCCTTCATGCGCGACGCCTGCGGCGGCTGCCCTTTCGGCTGCTCCAATACGCCCTGCCCAGCACGACGTTCATCCTGACGCTGCTGGCCGTGCTGGCTTGGGCGCTGCGCTGGCGGGCGCTCGGCGCGGGGCTGATGGGGGTGAGCCTCGCCGCCGTGCTCATGCCGCTGCTCGCCGCCCCCGTTGCGACAGCGGGCCGCCTGGCGCAGCAGATGCAGTCCCCCGTACACGATCCGCGCTCCCTAACCGACCTCGATCCGTCGGAGGTGGCGTGGGGGCTGATGCTGGTGGCATTGTGGCGATTGCGCTGGCTGACGCTGCTGGGATTGGTGCTCACCCCTACATTGACCATCTCGCTGTTGCGCCTAGATGCGGCCAGCCTTGAGGCGTGGCGCGGGTCCGCACAGGCGCTGGGCGCGGTGACGGCGGCAGGCCGCGCCGGAGAGTTGCTGATCGGGGACGGCATGCCCTATTTCCGGCTGGTGCTGCGGGCGATCAGCGGGGCGCTACTGCCCTGGGCCGCGCTGCCGCTGTTCGCCGCATTGGGTGTGACGGCTGCCCTTGCCCTCGGCGATGCCAGCCTTGCGTCGCTTGTTGCGCTTCTGGGTGAGGGGATCGGCGCCGCTATCCTTGCCATGCTATGGGCGGCAATCTCGTCCACGCCGCTGCTAGTGGGGCCTTACGAGATGCTGCGCCTGCTGGCACTGATCGCACTGCTAGGAGGACTGCTGGCGCTCACTGCGCCACTGGCTCGACTCAATGCCCGCCTGTTGGGCAGCGGAGCGAGACGCAGCGCGTAAAACGAATATACTTATGACAACGCGCCGAGCAGAGGAGGCTACTTCGGCCTCATCCCCCCACGCTCTACGGTCGACGCACGCAAAGCAGCGGAGAAAGGGGCAGGGGGAGAGGTGTGAGGGGAGGAAAGCACATCATGACCGTCTCACACGAAGCGGGTCCGCCGCTTGTTCCGCCGTCACGTCTGGGAGCGTTTGTGCGGCGTAACCCCATCGCGCTCAAGGAGCTGCGCGGACGGATGCGCGGTCCGCGTGCCTTTATTGTGCTCACCGCTTACGCCGCACTGATGAGCCTTTTTGTCGTCATTCTCTACCTGATCTACACCGTCTCCTCAACCATCACGCCCGACACCGGCGGCGTGATCGGCAAGCTGATCTTCGGCGGCGTGTTCGCCACCGAGCTATTTATGGTGTGCTTTATCGCTCCGGCGTTTACCACCGGCGCCATCAGCGGCGAGCGCGAGCGTCGCACTTTTAACCTGCTGCGCAGCACGCTGCTCTCGGCCCGCCGCTTGGTACTCGGCAAACTGATCTCGGCGCTGGCCTACATCGTGCTGCTGCTGATGGTGGCCATCCCCTTGCAGAGCCTCGCCTTCCTCATGGGCGGCATCACACCCGCCGAGGTGCTGATCTCGGTGGAACTGCTGCTCGCGACGGCGCTGGGGTACTCTGCGCTGGGCCTCTTCCTCTCGGCGACCACGCGCCGCACGCTTAGCGCCACCGTCCTCACTTACACCATCGTGTTGCTGGCGACAATTGCCCTGCCGTTCGTCGCGCTGATGATGGTAAGCCTGCTGATCCCCTTGAACGTCACCACCACCAGCCGCCCTGAGGTTGAGGCGCTGCTGATTTATCTTTTCGGCCTGCTCATCTCCACCAGCCCCGTCGCCACGGCAATCGCAACGGAGGTGGTGCTCCAACAGAAGGGGACGGTCTTTTTCTTCACCGAGACGCTCTCCAACGGGGGCAACATCCCGCTTATCTCACCGTGGATCGTGTATACTGTCCTGCTGCTCATGATGACGGCCATGCTGTTGTTGTGGACGGTGCGCCTTGTGCGCCGTATGGAAGCGGATACGCCATGATCGCACAGGACACAGAACTCCGACGCATCGCCTCCGCCCTCCGAACGTGGGATGCCCGCCTGCGCTTTCAGCAGTGCGGTCTATGGCTCCCCTGGGGATTGGCGGGCGGATTGTTTGCCGCGTTGTTACTGGCGCTGGCCGCACGCCTTTGGCCTCTCTTCTCCCGTGAGCGCCTGATCGCAATCGGTGCGGTGCTGGCCACTTCCGGAGCTGCCGCTGCGCTGCTCGGCGTGTGGCTGCGGCGCCGCGATCTCCTCGCTGCCGCCCGTCGCTTTGACCGCCTCTTTGGCCTTAAGGAGCGCCTCTCAACGGCGCTGGAACTGTCATGGGGGCGGCTGCCCGATCAGTCGCCTGCTCTCACCGCTGCCCAACGCGCCGATACCCTGCGCATCATCGCTACTGTACATGCGGCGCAGCACCTGCCGCTGCGCACCGACTGGCGTGCCTGGGGTGCTGTCTTGCTTGCCGCAGGGGGATTGGCCGCCGCTCTCCTCATCCCCAATCCTCAGGAGGCCGTCATCGCCCACGAGGAAGCCGTCCGGCAGGCCATCGCCGAGCAGATCGCCGCGCTGGAGGACCTACGCGAGCAGGCGCTGACGGATGAGACGTTGACGCCTGAAGAGCGAGCTGCCATCGTCGAGGCGCTCGACCGCGCCATAGAGACGCTCTCGCAGCGGCGTATCAGCGAGGAGGAAGCCCTCGCCGCATTGGACACCGCCGAGCAGGACCTGCGTGACCTCAGCGAGCAGTTCGCTGCCCAGCGCCAGCAGGCACTGGAGCAGGCCAGCGGCCTCTTCGCAGGCGAAACGCTGCAAGATGTGGCCGCAGCATTAGAAGCGGGCGACTTGGCACAGGCAGCCGAAGCCCTGCAGAGTCTTGACCTCGGCCAACTGACGCCCCAGCAACGGGAGGCGCTCGGTGAGCAGCTCCAGCAGGCCGCCCAAGCACTCGCCGAGAGCAACCCCGATCTGGCCGAGGCCCTTCAGCAGGCCGCCGAGGCGCTAGAAGAGGGCGACCTCGCTGCGGCGCAGGAGGCGCTGGAGCAAGCCGGGCAGGCTATGGCCCAAGCAGGTGAGGAGGCCGCCACCTCGGTTGAGGGATACGCGGGTCGGCTTGGCCAACAGCAACAAGAGTTCGCCGCAGCGATCCCGTCGCAAGTGCCCCAACCCGGCCAGAGCGGGATGGGGCAAGCGCAGCCTGTGCAACCGCAGGGCGGGCAGGGTCAGGGCGGGCAGCCCGGCCAAGGGCCCGATGGAGGTCAGGTTGCCGGAGAGAGGCCGCGCGGCGGCGGAGCACCCGACGGCGGCGAGCGCCCCCGTGATGAGATTTACGCCCCTCAGCGCATCGGCGGGGAGGGCGGCGAGGATGTAGACCTGCCCAGCGATCAGCCCGGCGCGGCCACTGGTGTGGAGGGCGATTTCGCCGAGAATCCCAGCGGCGAGGCAGGCGTGCCGTACACGTCCGTGTGGGCCGACTATTCCCGCTCGGTGAACGAAGCGTTGGAAAGCGGCTACATCCCGCTGGGGATGCGTGCCTTGATCCGACAGTACTTTTCACGCCTTGACCCAGGGACAGAATAGAGGCAACCATGTCCGACCTACCCCTTCCCCACGAACTCTCCCCCGCCGATTTCCGCGCCATCGCCGCTGCCATCGAGGCGCAGGTGGGGCAGGTCATCGTCGGGCAGCAGCAGGTCGTGCGCCACGTGCTGATGTGCATCATCAGCGGTGGGCACGCCCTGCTGGAAGGCGTGCCCGGCCTCGGCAAGACGATGATCGTGCGCACGCTGGCCGATGTGCTTGCCTTGCGCTTCGCGCGCATCCAGTTTACGCCCGACCTCATGCCAGCCGACATCACAGGCACAGACGTGCTGGAAGAAGCCGAGGACGGGCGCAGGGTGCGCGTCTTCCAGCCCGGTCCAGTCTTCGCCAACCTCATCCTCGCCGATGAGATCAACCGCGCCACACCCAAAACGCAGTCGGCGCTGCTGGAGGCCATGCAGGAGAAATCGGTCACCGTCGCCAACCGCACCTATCTTCTGGACCTGCCCTTCTTCGTGCTGGCGACGCAGAACCCTATTGAGATGGAGGGCACCTACCCGCTGCCGGAAGCGCAGTTAGACCGCTTCATGTTCAAGATTGACGTGCACTTCCCCTCGTCCGATGAACTGGTAGAGATCGTCAACCGCACGACGGGCGCGGAGATGCCCCGTCCCGCCGTCGTTGCCGACGGCCCCACCATCCTGCGCATGGGCGATCTGGCCCGCCGCGTGCCCGTTCCCAGCCACGTCAGCGAATACGTCGCCCGGCTCATTGTCGCCACACACCCCACCTCGAACGAAGCGACCGAGATGGTCAAGCGCTATGTGCGCTACGGGGCCAGTCCACGGGGGGCGCAGGCCATCATCCTCGGCGCCAAGGTCAACGCCCTGCTGGACGGCCGTTACAACGTCGCCTTTGAGGATGTGCAAGCCGTGGCGCCTGCTGCGCTGCGCCACCGCCTGCTGCTCAACTTTGAGGGGCAAGCCGAGGGCATCCGCCCCGACGAAGTCACCGCCGATCTGCTTGCCCGCGTGCCGGTGCGGTAGGCTATGCTACGCTGGATCAGCACCTTTGAGTGCGCCATCGTCTCCGGGCTGTGCTTCTTCCTGATCGCCCCGCTGGTGATCGGCTTTGTGCTGCGCATCCTGCGCGGCAGGCACCCTCTCCCTGACCCTCCCCCTCGCAAGAGAGAGGGGCCGGGAAGGGGTGAGGGCTAGGGGATGAGGGTATGCACCTCTTCGACGAACCAACCCTGCGCAAGCTGGAGCAACTTGCCCTCATTGCCCATCGTGTGCGTGCCGGAGTGATGAAGGGCGAGCGTCGCAGCATCAAGCGCGGCACGTCCATTGAGTTCGCCGACTACCGCGATTACACACGCGGCGACGATCTGCGCCGCCTGGACTGGAATATCTACGCCCGCCTAGAGCGCCCTTTCATCAAACTGCTCACGGAGGAAGAGGACCTCACCGTCCATATCCTGCTGGATGCCAGCACCTCTATGGACTGGCCGCCCGGCGACGCCACCGCTGTACACAAGTTCCGCTATGCACGGCGGCTGGCGGGTGCGCTGGGCTACATCGGCCTGGCAGCCACCGACCGCGTTGCCATCACCCCGCTCTCCGAAGGACGGATGGCCAAGCGTTGGGGGCCGCTGCGGGGGCGCGGGCACGTGCTGGGGATGCTGAGCTGGCTGGAGGGCCTCTCGACCGGTGGAACAACCGATCTCAACGCGGCCTTGCGCGATTATGCGCTGCGTGGCGGACGTCCCGGCCTCGTCCTGCTCATCACCGATCTCTTCTCACCGTCCGGCTATACGGATGGCCTCACAGCGCTGCAGGGGCGTGGACATGAGGTCGCCATCATCCATCTTTTAGCGCCGGACGAGGTGGAGCCGCAGCTGGCAGGCGATCTGCGCTTGGTGGACAGCGAGACCGGCACGGGGCAGGATGTGACGCTTGATGCGGCCATGCGCGATCTCTACGTGCGCCGTCTGCAGCAGTGGCGCGACGAGATCGCCGCGACCTGCGCGGGCCGCGATGTGCATTACGTCACTGTTGAGACGAGCACGCCCTGGGAACGGGTGATCCTCTACGCCCTGCGCCGCGCCGGGGTGGTAAGATGATTCAGTCCACGAATTACACGAATTACACCAATTATCAAAGGCAGTTGAGGTGAGCGATCTGATCTACAAAGAACTGGCTTACAGCGTGATCGGGGCAGCGATGGAGGTGCACAGGGTGCTTGGCCCCGGATTTCTCGAAGAGGTCTATCAGGCCGCGCTGGAGCGTGAGCTGGCGCTGCGCGCTGTCCCTTTCGAGCGGCAGTATCATGTCCAGGTGTGCTACAAGGACGCCGCCATCGCCGACTATTACCTTGATCTCGTCGTTGATGGCAAGATCGCCGTGGAGTTGAAAGCAGTGAGCCAGCTTGCGCCTGTGCACGACTCTCAGGTGCTCTCATACCTGAAAGCCAGCGGCCTGCGCCTTGGCCTGTTGATCAACTTTGGCGAGCAGAGCCTCCGCTACAAGCGGATTGTTCTCTAGGCGCTTTAATTCGTGCAATTCGTGTAATTAGTGGGCTGAATCATGGCTTTTCTCGCCCCGACCATGCTGGCGCTCGCCGCGCTGGCGCTGCCGATCATCATCCTCTACATGCTGCGCCTGCGCCGCCGCGAGATGATGGTGAGCAGCACGCTGCTCTGGCAGCGCCTCACCCGTGACCGTGAGGCCAACACCCTCTGGCAGCGCCTGCGCCGCAACTTGCTGCTGCTGTTGCAACTCCTGATCCTTGCCGCACTGGTGATGGCCCTCGCCCGCCCCTACCTCCCTGTGCCCAGCGTCGCCGCCGGAAGCGTGGCCCTCATTTTGGACGCCTCGGCCAGCATGAGCGCCGCCGATATGCCCGGCGGCTCTACGCGCTTCGCTGCCGCACAAGACATCGCCCGCACGCTGATCGCTGACCTCGCCAGCGGTGAGGTGATGACCGTCATTGCCGCCGGTCCAACCCCGCTGGTGCTCAGTCCGCCCACCACTGACCGCGCCGCCCTGCGCGAGGCGGTGGATCGGGCGCAGCCCATCCATGCCCCCGCTGACTGGGAGGCCACACTGGCTCTGGCCGCAGCCAGCATCGCCGGACGCGAGCGGGCGTCCATCGTCATCCTCTCCGATGGTGGCCTGCCCGCCGATCTGCCCGCGCTGCCTGCCGAGGTGCGCTACGTGCGCCTCGGGCGCGAGGGGCACAACTTGGCCGTCTCGGCGCTGGCGCTGCGCCCCACAGCCGACTCGCTTCAGGCATTCGCCGCCGTCAGCAACTACGGCCCTCAAGATGCTGCCGCCATCCTCAGCATCTCGGCGGATGGTGCGCTGCTGCGTGCCGAGCGCCTCAATGTGCCTGCCGGAGAGACAACGCACATCACCCTCACCGATTTGCCGCCCGATGTGAGCGTGATCCGCGCCGCACTCACCTCTCCGCTGGAGGATGCTTCACCCGACTATCTGCCGCTGGACGATGTGGCCTATGCCGTCTACGACCCGCCCCTTGGCGGGCGCATCCTGCTGGTGACGGAGGGCAACCTGTTTTTGGAGCAAGTGCTGGCGGCCTTGCCCGCCGTGCAGGCCTTCCGCGCCGCGCCCGGCGACCTGCCCACCGAGCCTTACGATCTGGTCATCTTAGATGGCTGGCTGCCCGACGAACTGCCGCATACCAACCTGCTGATCGTCAACCCGCCGCACTCAAGCGCCCTCTTCGCTGTAGGTGAGCCGTTCAATGAGACGCGCTTTCTCCGTCAGGCGGACGACCCCATCCTGTCCTTTGTCGACTTCAGCCAGGTGGCCATCCGCGAAGCGGTGCAAGTAGAGACCTCCGGCTGGGCACGCCCGCTGGTCGAGGCCGAGGGTGGGCCGCTGCTGCTGGCCGGAGAGGTGGATGTGCGCCGTGTGGCGATCCTGACCTTTGACCTGCACGCCTCGGACCTGCCGCTGCGTGTTGATTTCCCTATCCTCATCGCCAACCTGCTGGACTGGTATGCGCCTGCACAGTTGGTGGATGCGCCCGATGTCCTGCGCCCCGCTGACCCCGTGACCATCCGCCCGCAGGCCACGACGACCGAGGTGCGCATCACCCTGCCCGACGGCACACGCAAACTCCTGCCGGTTGGCGAGGGAGTGCTGACCTTCGCCGCCACCGACCAGCTCGGCGTCTATACGGTTGAACTGTTGAGCGGCGCGGCGGCGACGGCGACCGGCGCTTTTGCCGTGAACCTGTTTGCGCCCGCTGAGAGCGCCATCGCCCCGCGCGAGACGATCACCATCGGGCAGGCGGCGGTCGGTGAGGCCCGCACCGCTGAGGAGGTCGGCCAGCGCGAACTGTGGCCCTATCTTGCCGCTGCGGCGCTGGCCGTGTTGCTCGTGGAGTGGTGGGTCTATCATCGCGGCAGTACGCTCGCCCTCACTCCCGCTCCTTCCAAGAGAGGGATTTTACCTCCCGCCTACCCCCTTCTTCGCCGCAAGGAGAGGAGGCCGGGGCGATGAGGGTTTATTTGCGTTATCTGTGTCATTCGTGTTATTCGGGGACGGATATCCTTTGGCTCTCTCCTACCCCCTCGCGTTGATCGGCCTTCTGACGCTGCCCCTCCTGCTGTGGTGGGGCTGGCCGCGCAGCGGCTTCGCACGCGCCCGTGCGCTGACGGCCCTCGCCCTGCGCACCCTCATGGTGACCGCCCTCGTGCTGGCGTTGGCGGGGCTGCAACTGGTCACGGCTGCCGATCGTCTTGCCGTCGTCTTCCTCGTGGATGCCTCCGACTCCATGCCCCCCGCCGCCGTTGAGGCATCCCGCGCCTTCATCGCCCAATCGCTGCGCTCCATGCGTGCGGATGATGAGGCCGCCATCGTCCTCTTCGGCAGCGATGCACTGGTGGAGCGCCCTATGTCGCCTCTGCGCGAGGTCGGCCCCTTTGAGTCGCAAGTTAACCCGCTGCACACGGACCTCGCCGAGGCCATCCGGCTGGCGCTGGCGCTCTACCCATCGGGCGCAGCCCGCCGCATGGTGATCCTCTCCGATGGCCTCGCCAACGTGGGCGACGCCGAACAGGCGGCGCGGCTGGCGGCGGCCTCCGGCGTACAGATTGTCGCTGTCCCTTCCACACCTGTATCTGGCCCGGAAGTCCTTGTCACCGCTGTGGATGTGCCCACGCGGCTGGCACAAGGCCAGGTCTTTGACCTTGTCGTGACGGTCGAATCGAGCGCGCAGACGGCCGCGATCCTGCGTGTGATCAGCGCCGGGCAGGTGATCGTGGAGCAGCCCATCGCACTCGTTGAGGGCGTCAACCGCTACGCCTTTACGCTCACCGCTGCCGAACCCGGGCTGGTTTCCTACCGCGTGCAGGTTGTCCCCGCTTCAGAGGACGTTTTCTACCAAAACAATGAGCTATGGGCTTTCACGCAGGTGGTCGGGCCGCCGCGTGTGCTGATTGTGACCGACGATCCCGCCGAGTCGGCCCATCTGGAGCAGGCGCTGCTGGCGCAGGGCCTCAGCGTGGATCGTGCCGCTGCCCTCACCATGCCCGCTGATCTCGCTACGCTCTCCGCCTACCAGAGCGTGGTGCTGGTCAACGTGCCTGCCCGCAGCCTCGGCCCGCGCCGCATGCAGGTGCTCCAATCTTATGTGCGCGACCTCGGCGGGGGGCTGGTGGTGATCGGCGGGCCGAATGCCTACGCACCGGGTGGCTATTTCCGCACGCCGTTGGAGGAGACGCTGCCCGTCGAGATGCAGCTCAAGGATCAGGAGCGCCTGCCGCAGCTTACCGTCCTCTATGTGATCGACCGCTCCGGCTCTATGGCCGATTTCTCCCCGGGCGGCTACCCCAAGATCGAGCTCGCCAAAGAGGCCGTCCTGCGCTCCCTTGAACTGCTCGGCCCGCTTGACCGCATAGGCGTGCTGGCGTTTGATACCGAAGCCTCGTGGATCGTGCCCATCACCCCCAGCGTGGACCGCGCCAGCATCGCGCAATTGGTGGGCGGCCTGCGGGCAAGCGGTGGCACCGACATTTATGCCGGGCTGCTGGCTGCCAGCCGCGTCCTGCCCGATGACCCCAGCAAGGTACGCCACATCGTCCTGCTCACCGACGGCGGCGCAGAAGAGACCGGTATCGCTGACCTTGTCCGGCAGATGTACGACGAGCACGGCATTACCCTTTCAGTGATCGCCATCACCGCACAGGGCGAGCAGTATGGCGAGTTCCTTGACGACCTGCCGCCGCTGGCAGATGGGCGCTTCTACCACGCCTACAACGCCGACACCATTCCGGAGATTTTCACCGAGGACACCATCATCGCCACGCGCGCCTACATCATCGAGCGCGAGTTCTACCCGTCGCTCACCTCCAGCAGCCCGATCCTCTCCGGCATCACGGGCACGCCGCCGCTGTTGGGCTACGTCGGTGCGACGGTTAAGCCCGTTGCGCAGCAGATTCTCGCCACCGATCTGGGCGATCCGCTGCTGGCGGCCTGGCAGTACGGGCTGGGCCGTGCCGTCGCCTGGACATCCGACGCCAGCGGGCGCTGGGCCGCAAACTGGGCCGCATGGCCGGATTTCGCCCGCTTCTGGTCACAGGCCGTGCGCTGGACGATCACCGAGGGTGTGGGCGGGAACGTGGAGGTGCGCGTGCAGCAGCAGGGCGAGCAGGTGCGCGTCATCGTGGATGCCATCGCCGATGATGGATCATATCTCAACGGCTTGGCACTGCAGGCCAACGTCGTCGCCCCCGACCTCACGGCACAGGCGCTGGCGCTCCAGCAGGTGGCGCCGGGCCGCTACGAGGGCACATTTACGCCGCGCACCGAGGGCGCGTACTTTGTGCGCATGGCTGGCGATGGGGCGCAGGGCGCAGCGGTGGCGCAGACCTCCGGTTGGGTGCTGGCCTACTCGCCGGAGTACCGCTCGCTGGAGGGCGATCCCGACTATCTGGCCGCCATTGCGCGGCTGGGCGGCGGTTCGCTCATCAGTGACCCGCAGGTCGTCTTCGCCCACAACCTGCCCGCCGAGCGTGCTGCGCGTCCGGCGTGGCCTTGGCTGCTGCTCTTCGCTACATTCCTCCTACCGCTGGATATTGCCGTGCGCCGCCTCCTCATCACCCGCGCCGATTTGGCCAAACTGGCCGCACGGCTCTCCCTCGCCCGCCGACCCGAAGCCGCTCCCCTGCACCCGTCGCGTGTGGGTGCGCTGCTGAGCGTCAAGCAGCGTGTGCGCCGCGCCGACCAACCTGCGGGGGCGGTTCGCCCCATGCGCAGCACTGCGCCACCCCCTTCCACCGCTGAAGAGCCACCCCGCCAAGAGGTCCCGCCTGCGCCGCGTCGCACTGCGTCCTCTCTGCTGGAGCGCAAACGCGCCCGCCGCAAGCCCGATGGTCTGTAGACCTCACCCCCCAGTTGCAGGATGACGGGCGCAGGGTTATCCTCATGAGCCATAGCGATAACCCGGCGAGGCGATCCGACAAGAATCTCCTCCCATCATGTAAACCGTGATACGAAGGGAGCAGGTAGATCATGGCCCGTGCAGAAGGTATTGCCCGCAACGTGCGCGTTGACCGTGAGGAGGACCGCGTTGTCCTGCGCTTCGTGCTGGAAGTGGAGGGCGGCGACCCCATTCCGGTGGAGATGCGCGGCAAGAAGGTGCTCGGCGTGCTGGACAACGGCGACCGTGTCGCCATCTACACGCGTGGCGAGGATGTGCGTGGCCGCGATGGCATCGCCCATCCCTATCAGGTGGAGAATCTGCGCACACGCTCGTTTGTGCGCGTGCCCGTCATCATCCTGTGGGAAGAGATTCTCAAGTTCATCCTCAGTGTGGTGCTATCCGCGCTCACCGGCTGGCTCTCCTCGCTCCTGCTTTCCTTCTTGACGGGCATCAGTCCGGTGGTTGTGGCCACCGCGCCCGGCGGCGGAGAAGTAGTAGGCGTGCAGCCGCTCTTTTTCGCCGTCGGAGCAGTGGTGGGGTTAGCGGTGTTCTTCTTCCTCTTCATCCTGCCGCGCCTGCGGGCGCTGGCGCGGACGCAAGAGTAGCCTATGGGGAGCGTCCGCGCTTTTCGCCTTCAAGGGGATACTCTCACCGCGCTGCCCATCGAGGCCGCCACGCTGGACGAGGCCACGCTCCAGATCGAGGAGCACGGCGTGTACAGCGTTTTCCGCATCTATGCGGGAGAACGGGTGCTGCGCTTGCAGCGGCATTTTGAGCGTATGCGTCAATCGGCGGCCATGCTGGGCCAACCCTATCCCATCAGCGATGAGTGGCTGCGCGACGCTGTGCGCCGTGCCGTGCGTGCCTCCGGCCTCCAGACGCCGCGCGTGCGGCTGACCGTGCCCTCCAATGCGCCGCATACGGCCCTCATCCTGCTGGAGCCGTTTGATCCGCCCCCGCCTGCGCTCTATGAGCAAGGTGTGCGCGTGGCGCTTGCCCGCGCCCACCGCGAGCGACCGCGTGCCAAAGACTCGCATTTTGTTGAGATGCGCAACGCCCTACGGGCGGAGTACCCCGATGCGTATGAGGTGCTGCTCTACGACGAGCGGGAGCGCATCCTAGAAGGGACAAGCAGCAACTTCTACGCCGTGTTGGGCGGAATGCTACGCACGGCAGGCGATGGCGTGCTGGAGGGCGTTGCCCGCAGCATCCTGCTGGAGGTGGCACCGGCTGTCCTGCCCGTCTACTGCAAGCCGGTCACCCTCTCCGATCTGCCGCGTCTGGACGAAGCCTTCCTCACCAGCTCCTCACGCGGCGTAGTGCCCATCGTGCAGATCGGGGATGTGACCATCGGCATGGGGATGCCCGGGCCGATCACCTTGCGCCTGCGTGCCCGCTATGACGCGCAGGTAGAGGCAGAACTGAAGCCGTTGTAAGGCGCCCCCGTCTTCCACTCTTGGACGAGGAGCCAGCCCCTTGTCCGGGGCTTGGGAAAGAAGCGGACGACCGGGGCCGGGATTGCGGTTATACTTATATCGGGGCGAGACACGATGAGCGCTGTCTGTATCCCATTCTCCGCTTTGAGAAAGGATACCCAACAGCCATGACCGACATCGGCAAAGAGTTCTTGCGCTGGACCAGCCCGCCCTTTACGGGCGAGTCGGATCAGTCGCTGGGGAAGCCCCAGCCGCCGCTCACACTGCCGCCTGACCCTACCTGGCCGCAGATCGATCTGCCCGCCCCCGCAGAACTGAATATCGCCCCTTGCGACCTGCGTACCGCCATTGAGCAGCGCCGCACCCTGCGCCGTTACGCCAGCACCCCGCTCACACTTGCCGAACTTTCCTACTTGTTGTGGTGCACGCAGGGCGTGCAGCAGGTGACGGCCCGCCCCTCCACGCTGCGCACCGTGCCCTCGGCGGGGGCGCGTCACGCTTTCGAGACCGATCTGCTCATCAACCGTGTGGAAGGGTTGACGCCGGGCCTATATCGCTTTCTGGCGATGGAGCACAAACTGGCCGCCATCCGCACGGACGCCGCGCTGGCCCACACCCTCTATGAGGCCACGCAGCGACAGCAGCACGTGCTGGATTGCGCCGCCATGTTTATCTGGATCGCGGTGACTTACCGCATGACGTGGCGCTATCCCCAGCGCGGCTACCGCTACCTTTTCCTTGACGCCGGCCATGTATGCCAGAACCTAGCCCTTGCCGCCGAGGCGCTGGGCTGCGGCATCTGTCCCATTGGCGCATTTGACGATGCGACCTTCAATGCTGCGCTGGACCTTGACGGCGAGCAGCAGTTTGTGATCTACGCCGCAACGGTGGGCAAAAAGCCGTAGAGGCGATTGATACTGTCCCCATCCCCTCTGCTGCATCGCAGGAAGAGGGTGGGGTGAAGAAGAGGGGGACATTCCCGACCTATGACCGCCGCCGACCTTTCTGTCTTCTTCCGTCCCAACGGCGTGGCCGTGATCGGTGCCTCGCGCGATCCCATCAAATTGGGGCATGGGGTGGTGCGCAACTTGATCCAGAGTCACTATCCGGGGCCGGTTTATCCCGTCAACCCCCATGCCGACGAGATTCTCGGGTTGCGCACCTATCCCGACATTGCCAGCGTGCCCGATCCGCTCGATCTGGCCGTCATTGTCGTCCCTGCGCCGCTTGTGGCCGAGACGCTGGAAGCGTGCGGCAGGCGCGGCGTAAAGGGTGCGATCGTTGTCAGCGGCGGCTTTCGTGAGGTAGGGCCAGAGGGCGCAGAGCGCGAGGAGCGCCTGAAGGTGGTCGCACAGGAATACGGCATTGCTCTGCTCGGTCCCAACTGCATCGGCACGATTGACACGCACACGCCGCTCAACACCACCTTTGTCACCGGCAGCCCCGTTCCAGGTGAGATCGCCCTGCTTTCGCAGTCGGGGGCGGTGGCCGCCGCGGTGATCGACTGGGCGCGTGGGGCAGGCGTGGGCCTCAGCCGCATTGTCAGTTTGGGCAATCAGGCCGGTGTGAACGAGTCCCAGATGCTAGAGGCCATCGCCAACGATGCCCATACCAACGTGGTGACGGCCTATATAGAGGGCGTCTCCGATGGCCGCGCCTTTCTGCAAGCGGCGGCGCATGTGGCACAGAGCACGCCCGTGATCGCGCTCAAGGTAGGGCGTGGGCGCAGCGGGGCGCGGGCTGTCGCCAGCCACACCGGCGCATTGGCCGGTTCCGAGGCCGCCTACGATGCCGCTTTTCGGCGGGCAGGCGTGCTGCGGGCCAGCCGCCTTGAGGAGATGTTGGACTGGGCGCGGGCGCTGGCTTGGCAGCCGCTCCCTCAGGGCAACCGTGTAGCGATCCTAACCAATGCGGGAGGGCCGGGCATCATGGCCCTGGAGGCGTTGGAAGCCGCCGGTATGCAGCTCGCCCCGCTGACCGAGGCCACCAAAGACTTCCTACGTCAGCGCGTGCCGGCAGCGGCCAGCGTAGAGAATCCGGTGGATGTGCTGGCCGGTTCTGGCCCCGCCACCTATGCGCTGTGCTTGGATGCGCTCCTGGCCGATGAGACGGTGGACGCGGTGGTGGTCATCACCGCTCCGCAGGATTGGTTTGAGCCGGTGAGCCTCGCCGAAGTGGTCGGCGAGGTGGGCAACAGCCCGCTAGGGCGGCGCAAACCTATCTTGGCGAGCATCATGGGGTTGGCCTCCACCAGCGACGCTACGCAGGTCCTTCATCGCCGCCGCATCCCCAACTTTGCCTTTCCGGAGCGTGTCGGCAGCACGTTGGCCGCCATGTGGCAGCGCCGCCGCTGGCTGGATGCGCTGGGCGAGCAGGCCGCACCGGCCGTTCCGGCGGAGTACGATGTGGAGACAGCACACGAGGCGGTTGAGGCTGGCTTGGCGGTGCTACGTCTGCGCATGAAGGAAGGCCTAGATGCCGACGCCGCCGCATGGATGCCGCCGGAGCAGGTGGATACGCTGCTTACGGCGTGGGGTATCCATGTGCCGCGCAGTGGGCTGGCCCCCAATGTGGAGCAGGCACTGGCGTTGGCCGAGTCTATCGGCTATCCGGTAGCCCTTAAGTTGGCTATGGCCGGTGTGGTGCACAAGACCGATGTAGGCGGCGTGGCGCTCAACGTGGATAGCCCCGCCGCACTACGGGCTGCCTTTGAAGGGCTGATTGCCAACCTGCAGCAGCGCACGCCAGTGCCTGCCGCGATCGAGGGCGTGTACGTCCAGCAGATGGTGCACGGTGTAGCCGAGGTGATCGTCGGTGTGGTGCGCGATGCGCAGTTCGGGCCGCTGGTGATGGTCGGCGCGGGCGGCGTAGAAGTGGAGCTGCACAGCGACGTGGCCTTTGAGCTAGCCCCCCTCACCCGCCAGCAGGCCGAGGCCATGTTGGAGCGCACCACCGTTGCGCAGCGGCTGGCAGGCTTTCGCAACGCGCCCCCCGCCGACCGCGAGGCGGTGATAGATGCCATCCTGCGCCTGGCGCAGATCGCACTGCATCACCCCGCCATCGCCGAGATCGAGATCAACCCCCTCATCGTGCTTGCACGGGGGCAAGGTGCGCTGGCGGTGGATGCCCGCGTGCGCCTCGCAGACGGCAGCCGCTAGGGACATCCCCACTACAGATAGGCCTCGTTTTCTCCACAATCTCCGCGGCACGAAAATCTGTAACAGTTTTGTTGAAACTTTCCTGCCACATTTGGCGTTACAATCTATGTAGAGACCCTTGTTGTGAGGGCCATTTGTCGATGGGATTGCCATAGGGTTGGTAATCGTGCGGAATGGTGGAGGGGTTGCCATGGAAGATGGGAAGTTCGGCGAGCCGATTGACCGCAGTGGCCTGATCGCCGGGGCCGCCCTGGCGATGCTGTTGATTTTCAGCCTGATTGCCCTCGCG
>DAOTYL010000289.1:0-7241 GCA_034434955.1 Anaerolineae bacterium
GATCAGCTCGGCGAGCAGATCATCGCGGCAGGCTCGCAGTTCACGCTAAGGGGCATCACCCCGGGCACCTATGACCTGCGCTTTGAGGCCTGCAGCGGCGAGGAGCTGGAAGAGTACGGCGTGAACATCAGCGACGTCTTCACCTATACCATCACCGACTGAGGCCCTGTGACCGGCAGCAAGAAGCCCCCGCGCAGCACAGCGTGGGGGCTTTTCACATCCCCATCTTGCGGGTATCCTGCATATAGGCCTCAACGCAGATAGAGGAGGATAACGGTGATCGTCCAAGCGGATTGCACCGGCGAACCCGGCCCACCGTGGCGGCGCTATCTGCTGGCGGGCAGCCGCATTGAGGTCGCCGAGGGGCATTGGCGCTTCGTCAATGAGCCGTTGGAGGTCGGGCGCTACACCAACGCCCAAGTGGACGATTATCAGGGGCTGCGGCGGCACGATTTCCGCTGGAGGCCGCCACTCACCCTCACCGTGCGGGCACGCTTCTCCCATGCAGCGGGGGAGATAGGAGGGACAGCAGGCTTTGGCTTCTGGAACGATCCCTTCCTCATGACCGGCGCACGCCTGCCGGCCCTGCCGCGTGCGATCTGGTTCTTCTACGCCTCACCGCACTCGGACATGCGGCTGGCCCGCGACGTGCCCGGCCACGGCTGGAAGGCGGCCACCGTTGACGCTGCACGATTGCCTTTCTTCCTCCTTGCGCCGACGGCCCCACTGGCCGTGCCCCTCATGAACATCCGTCCCCTCTACCGCATGCTGTGGCCGCTGGCGCAACGTGCCATCTACGTCAGCGAGGCGCTGCTGGATGCCGCGATGACGGACTGGCATCTCTACACGCTGGAATGGGGCGTGCGGCGTGCACGCTTCGCCGTGGACGGGCAAACGGTGCTGGACTGCGACACGTCGCCGCGCGGGCCGCTGGGCTTTGTGATGTGGATAGACAATCAGGCCATGACTGTTACGCCCTGGGGACGTTTCGGTTGGCAGACGGTCACCATACCGCATACGCAGTGGATGGAGGTCGCTGCGCTGCGCATTGAGGCAGCAGGTTAAGACCGATGGACGAGCACATCCCCCGCAATGCAGGAGCTTCATCTCGTCGGCTGGCCTACCTCTTATTATTGGTGGTGTTGATAGCGGTGGGTTGCCACGCGGAAGCGACCACGCCTACCCCCGAAACGCCCGTGCTGGCCACCGTACAGGGCACACTGGTCCCCACGAGCAGCACATCAGTGGTCGGTGGGCGAGGAGTGGCGCTGTGCCGCGTGACAGATGGGACGCAGACCATGCCCACCGCCTGTGCGCTGATCGCACCGGCAACCACAGCCGATGCACAGGGCCGCTTCACCTTCGAGGACGTGGCCCCAGGCACTTATCTGGTCGTGTACGCATCAGGGCTGGCTGATTTCCAAACCGGCATGGATCGCTGGGCCGGGCGCACCCTACATCCCGGCAATTGGCCCTGGCTGCGCGACCAGTACCTTGCCCTTGACGCAGGCGGGAGCGCCAACGTGCGCCTGCCCGCCAGCCTGCCCACCGCTACCCGCCTCGACTACGCGGTTTATGGCAAGCACACCCTCCTTTTTGAGGGATCGCCCTTCATCCTCGCCCATGAGATTGACCGCAAGGAGGAGTTCGCCGCCGCCAAGTTGCTGTCCGTGACCGTGCAGGCCGGTGGGATGGCGCAGGTGGTCATCCCCGCCTTTGACCCCGCGCCGCTGGATTACGCCGCCATCCGCGCACGTTTTGGCCCCCTCGACCGCGAGGAGCAAGCCCTGCTGGAGCGTGACCTCGTGGCACGTTGGCAGCGCTTCAGCGCGGGGGATGACGCCGCCTTCCGCGACACCGACCTGCGCGTCCTAGAGGCGCTGCGCAGCGGCACGGTGCACGAGATCGGCAACACACAGCTGGCAGCGCTAGAGGAGTACGGCGGCGACCTCGTCAAGCGCGTGGGCTACGTGACGGTGGACGTGCAGAGCGGCCATGAGCAGGTAGTCGGCTGGTGGGATGAGGCCAGCGGCGACGTGATCGAGGCACGCAGCGGCTACCGTCTCAACGTGCGCGACGCCCCGGGGGTGTGGCTTGAGGCCGGGCCACACGGAGAGCAGTTTTATCACTATGGTTTTTCCTATTATCGCCGCTGGGGGCAGATTCTCCCCGACCCCATCATTGCGCTCATCGAGGACTTCTACCACGAGGGGGCAGCGCACTTCCAGCGCCATGCCGCCGATTATCAGGCTGCGGCGCAGTCCTTCGGCGGCGATCTGCTGCTGGTGACATGGGATGAGCAGTTGCTCGACCGCATCGCAATCTGGCAGCCTAGCACACCGCCTTTTGTGCGCCTGCCCGATTCAGGCGCGGTGAACATCCGCCGCGAACGCTTCTTCGCCGCCATCACGGAGGGGCACGTGGTGGTGGACGAGGCCAGCATCGCCGCCTTTGTGGAAAGCAAAACCCTGCGCGGGGGCGCAGACAGCCCACCCGATGCGCAAGAGGTGCGGGATGCGTTGCTGATCCCCTACCGCTCCGGCCATCTGTTCAGCGATCTGGAGGCAGCCATCATCCTAGACGCCACCTACGGCGGCAGCAACGGTCCGCTGATCATCACCATCAGCGACTGGCTGGAGCAGGGCTTTATGGTGCCCAGTTACCGCGACAAGCAGGTCTTCGTTTCCCAGAACGAGGTAGCGGACGTGCTGCTGGGTTACCCCGGGGCGTTGAACAGCCGCTGGGCGCACGAAATGGCGCACGTCGTGGAGTTCCGCTCGCCACAGTACGCGTTCACCGAGCCGCCGCCTGTTGGCTCGCGTTGCGAGCCGCTGAAGTACCTCATGGAATACATGTGGTGGGTGCGCCGCTACCCGGGTGACGCCCCCACCTGGGATTGGATGCCCATCAACAGTGGGCTGACGCTGGCACGCCTGCTTGTGGAGCGCTTTCACAACTCCGGCTGCTGATCGCAAGCCGCAAGGGCTACGTGCGCCGCTCCCAAAGGCTGCCGCGCACTTGCTGAGTCCCCCCACCGGGGACTTCGATCATCACTTTTCAGCCGCCTTCCAGCAGCTCACGGGCCTTGCCCTTAAAGTGGCGCTTGAGGAACGCCAGTGCGCTATCCGCATCGTCGTCGATCAGGATGCGAAGCAGTTCGATCAGGTCGGCGTCCTCAAGCGCCAGGGTCAATACTTTCTTCACGCTATCACCTGTCCGCGGCGCTGACAGTAGCCTCCGCCGCGCTGGCCTCGCGTGCGACGAAGCGCCGCTGGAAAGCCAGTGCAACGTTTACCAGCCCGATCATCACCGGCACCTCGATCAGTGGGCCGATTACAGCAGCGAAGGCCGCACCAGAATTGATGCCGAACACAGCCACCGACACCGCAATCGCCAGCTCGAAGTTGTTGCTCGCTGCGGTGAAGGCCAGCGTGGTTGTCTGCGAGTAATCAGCGCCGAGCCGCTTGCCCATGAAGAAGCTCACCAGAAACATGACCACGAAGTAGAGGACCAGCGGGATGGCAACGCGCACCACGTCCAGCGGAATCTGCACGATCAGGCTGCCCTTCAGGCTGAACATCACCACGATGGTGAACAGCAGTGCAATCAGCGTGATCGGGCTGATGCGCGGGATGAACTTTGTCTCGTACCACCCTTTGCTCTTGAGGCGCAGCAGGATGAAGCGCGTCAGAAAGCCGCCGATCATCGGCACGCCCAGGTAAATGAAGACGCTTCTCGCGATCTCGCCAATGGTGATCTCTACCACACTGCCCTGCAGGCCGAACAGCGTGGGCAGCTTGGTGATGAACACCCAGGCATAGATGCTGTAGAACAGCACTTGGAAGACGCTGTTGAAGGCCACCAGCCCGGCGGCGTATTCGGTGTCGCCTCTCGCCAGCTCGTTCCACACGATGACCATCGCAATGCAACGTGCCAGCCCGATCATGATCAGGCCGACCATGTACTCCGGATAGTTATGCAAGAACACGATCGCCAGCACGAACATCAGCACCGGGCCAACGATCCAGTTCTGCACCAGCGACAGCCCCAGCACCCTCCAGTTGCGGAAGACCCTGCTCAGCTCCTCGTACTTCACTTTGGCGAAGGGCGGGTACATCATCAGGATCAGGCCGATAGCGATCGGGATGTTAGTGGTGTCCACCTGGAAGCGGTTGATGAAGCTTTCCACGCCGGGGACGAAGTACCCCAGGCCAACCCCGACGGCCATCGCTAGGAAAATCCACAGGGTAAGGAAGCGGTCAAGTGTCGAGAGACGTTTTGCCTTGCTCGGTTTGCTCACTGTGTCTGACATCTCTGCTTGGTTCCCCTTTCAATTGGATGTTCGGTTGGATGTGGTGTCCGTAGGCTTCCGGTGCTGCATTTGCAGTTGTCTCAACCGAGCTTACGATAGAGCATCCTAGATAGGCATGTTCCCTCCTTCCGTTCAGATTACGTTATGGCTTCAAGGCGACGTCATATCTCTCCGGGTCTGCGTGCAGATCATAGCACAGGTGGTGCAACCGAGTGGCTCTCGCCGAACCGGTTGCCGTGCGCCATCAATGCAATTTCTCTGTATGGTCAACCAGTCTGCCGTCGAGGTAGGCCTGCACGGCCTCATCGATCATGACAATGTCGGTGACGATGGGGCGGATGCCTGCCTGGCGTATGCTCTCGTAAGCGCCAGCCCCCATGCCGCCAGCCAGCAGAATGTCGCAGTCGGCAATGGCGGCGGCCATGCGGGCATGGCGGCTCTGAGCAACAGGGTCAAAGCCGTGACCGCGCGGGTCGGCTCCGTGCGACTCCTCGTGGGGTTCCCCGGCGAACTGAGCGTGGCCCATCTTGTCGCGTATCTCACGCGCGACGATCTTCCCCTCTTCCAGCGTGACGACGACATAGTACTGCGCCCGGCCAAAGTGCTGGCAGATGGTGACCCCGTCGTCTGAGACGGCTGCTATTTTGACAGTCATTTGCATCTCCTATCAACATGGAGCAGGAGCGGGTGCCTGCCCGCTCCTGCCACGCCTCTCTCACCATATCCTGATACCGAAGAAGGCGGTGATGAACTTGGCGGCTACGTACAGGAAGTACAGACCGAAGATCAGCTTCAATGTGGCTGGCTTGAAGCGCTTGATGATGGCCGCCCCAATCTGGGCTCCAACCACCGTACCGGCAGCCAGCAAAAGTCCTGGCCCCAGTGCGACAAAGCCCTGAGCCAGCTTGATGCCTCCACCAACCAGCGCCAGAGGGATCATGGTGGCCAGCGAGCTGCCCATGGTGACATAAACCGGCGCATTGAACAGGTAGATCAGCCCCGGCACCAGGGCATACCCACCGCCCAGACCAGCCACCCCCGTCAGGATGCCCACCACAAACCCGAAGATCGCCCAGCCCCATACAGGGCCGGGAATGGTAGTGCCCTCGCGGGAGGGCATCGCGCGCTGGCTGATGCCTTCCCAGACCATGCGAATGGCTGGCCAGAGGAAGGCCAGCCCCAGGATCAGTCCCAGCAGGCTGGCCTGGCTTGCCAGCAGGGTGAACAGCCATGACCCAACCAGCACGCCTGCTATGCCAGCTCCGCCCAGCCAGATAACTGCCCGCACGTCCAGGTTACGCCGAACCAGATGGCCATACCCTCCAGAGATGGCAGTGAAGATGACGGCAAACAGAGTCGTTCCCACCGCCACAGATGCAGGGTATCCCATCCAGAAGTGCAGGATCGGCAGCATCACGCTGCAGCCGCCCGTCCCAATTAGACCGCCCAGAACACCCGCCGCGAGTCCAACCACAATCAGCCCCAGGGCAAGCCCCCACCTCAACTGCGGTACGTTCTCAGAGACACCTGGCCCGCCTCCGCTCAAGACCCAGACGGAGATAGCTCCTATCACGAGCAAGATCACGAGCGTTGGGGCCTGCTGCTTAAAGATCGATCTCTCGGACATTTCTTGCACCTCCAGCCTGATTGCCGCGCTCACAACAACCACAAAAGGCCTTTATGCGGTAGCGGGCTGCGCTGGCCATGGTGAGCAGTCGCTTGTGCAGCGGATATCACATTTCTCCGGATGATCTGCCGGACATATCCCTGTGACGGAAACCCACCAGCATCCTGCGTACAGATCGTGGCGCAGGATGCCAGTCAATATCCTCACGGCGAGTCCCGTGCCAGGTGTTGCCTGTTCGGTTGCTCATCGCCGGCCGCTCCACACCCCTCTCAGGCCGTCATACCCCCACGAGTTCATCAAGGAGGGCGAGGTTTTCGGCAAACTCAGGCTCCCCCAACACCGGACAATCGGCCACCTGATGCTGCCCGACGGCCAGCTTGGCCGCAAACACATAACAGGTTGGCTCACCGCACTGCTTGCAGTTGGTCTGCGGCAGCAGCTTGTAAATCGCCAGTGGCGTGGGGCGCTGGCGGACATGGGTGCTGGGCGTGATCTCGTCGCGCCGATCCCACGTCCGATTGACGCGCTCAATCTCGCTTTCCAGCACACGGATCGCCTCGTCGCGGTCCTCCACATTGCTGACCGCGATCTGGTAGGCGCTGAACACCACTTTCCGCCCACCGCGCGCCCAAGTGAGAGCCTGCGCTTCTGGGCTGTAAATTGCACCCTTCAATGTGGTGTTGAGGTAGGGCAGCACCGCGCTGATGTCCACGTTTAGGTGGGCGATGGCGCTGAAACGCTCTGCGCCGGGCTCACAGGGCGGCGTGAACACCTCCAGGTCGTAGCGCTCAATGAGTGGCATGGTCATCGCATCCTTACGCAACAGACCACAAAGTACAACCAACAGCATAGGCCACGGCCGGGTCAGTCCTGCCCGGCAGGCTGCACGGCGGCCACACGGGCCTGCCGCCGGCTGACCCACCACAGCCCGGCTGCCAGCAGAGCGATCAGCCCGACCACATAACCTGCAATCAGTAAGATGCTGGCGCCGTCCACCCACGAGCCGTAGATCAACCCCGCCAGCGTGCTGAACAGCGCCACCCAGCCCACGTAGGTCCAGGCCTTGAGCCGCCCGATGATGGGCGTGATGATCAGGATGCTCTGCAGGCTCAGCTCCGGGTCGGCCATCAGGTAGGCCAGCAGCGGGCCGCGGTGCATCCCCAGGCTCAAGAACATGTTGGCAATGGGCACCTCCACCAGCGTGGGGAAGTACATGAACACACCAAACACCACGCCCGCAAAGTTGCCCAGCAGCGTGTTCTGCCCGGCCAGCGTCTGGACCCACTCCGGACGGATCAGCAC
>DAOTYL010000290.1:0-4666 GCA_034434955.1 Anaerolineae bacterium
ACCCCCGCCCTTCGGGGATAGCCTCGCCGATCTTACGTGCTTCCCCTTCGCTTAAGCAAGTCGGGATGGTGGGGATAGGGGTAACGCGTCTCCTTGGTTTTCAAGTCTAGCATACAACAGGGAGCGTCACAACGTGGGGGGAAAAGGTCACTGTAACAATCCTATATCATTCTGTGCTGCTCGTGGCCGCTTTGCCCCCTGCAGTCGCAGGAGAGAGGGGCCGGGGGCGGGGCAAAGCCAAATCTGTGAAATATTGCGCCCTCTCAATGACATTCTGCACTATCCGCACCCTGAAAGGCGGGCATATACTGGGCATACCCTCAGAGCATACCGCTGGGCGGGCCAGCCGCCGATCGGGGCCAGGGGAAGGTGTTGGCATGGATCGTCTGAATAAGCTCTATGTGGAGATCACCACCTCGTGCAACCTGAACTGCCACATCTGCGTGCGCCACGCTTGGCGCGAGATCATCGGCACGATGCCCCTGAAGACCTTCCGCACCCTGATAGGCCAACTGCGCACCCTCCCGCACATGCCGACCATCCATCTGGGCGGCTACGGCGAGCCACTGATGCATCCGCACTTCCTGGAGATTGTGCAAGTGGCGAAGGATGCGGGAGCCTGTGTGGAGCTGACGACCAACGGCATGATGCTCAATTCCCTCATCGCCTCGGCGCTGGTTGACCTCAGCCTCGACCGCATAGTCGTTTCCCTTGATGCTGCCACCCCCGACCGTTACAACGAGATTCGCAGTGGCAACTTTGAGCGTGTGGTGGAGAACCTGCGCGAATTGCAGCGCATCAAGCAGCGGCGCGGCAGCATGGATCGCCCTCCGCAGGTGGCGCTCTCCTTCTTGCTGATGCGGCGCAACGTGGCCGATCTGTCGCTGTTGCCGCATCTGGCGCAGCAGGTGGGGGCCTCAGAGGTGATTGTCTCCCATATCGTGGCGTATCGTGAGGAGATGCGCCACGAAATCCTCTACGAGCGTGCGCTCTCTCGCCCTGCTACGGAGGCTCTGCGGACAGACATCAGCCTGCCGCGCCTCGGTGAGGATGCGCACACCTTCCGCCTCTTACAAGAACTGCTCGCTGCGTCCAGCGTGCATCTGCTCAACGGCGGCCTGAAGGCACCTGTGGAGCGCTGTCCCTTTGCCGCGCAGGGATATGCGGCGGTGCGCTGGGATGGCGCTGTCAGCCCTTGCCTGCAGTTGCTGCATGACCATCCGCAGTATATCGGCGACCAGCGTGTGGAGGTAACACACCGCACCCTGGGGAATATCAACCAGCAATCCATTGCGGAGATATGGGCCTCGCCGTCCTATGTCGCCCTCCGTCAGCAGTTGAGCCGAGCGCCATTTGAACCCTGTGCCGGAAGCAGCGTTTGCCTGTGGGCACAGGGGTTCGTGCTGTGCCCCTAAAGGGTAGCAACCCTTTGTCCTCTTGGCCTGCTTGCCCTTCTGCCGCGTCGGGTGTTTAATCACTCACGACGCTGTGATATGATCCAGTAGAAGGGTAGTAGAAAACATGTTAGATGATGAAAGCACCCTCTTCGGCGGCGATGGCCACGAGGACGAGGAGGACCTGCCGGAGTTTGAGCAGTTTGTGGCGGCGATAGTCGCCTTTGCCAACGCCGAGAACTGGTCGGCGGCGCGGCAGGTGTTGGAGGAGCACCCCGATCTGCTCACCCCCGACGCCGACCTCGCGCTGGAGTATCTCATTGAGATGACGCAGACGCAGGGTCAGCAGGAGGCGGCACGTATCCTCTCTCTGCACCGCGACCTGTTGCGGCTGGCGCGGGAGATGGGCGTGGAGGAGACCTTTGCCCGCTTGGAGGAGCACGAGCGCCTACAGACCGCCCTCAGGCACGTCTTTGAGGTCATTGCCCACAACACCATCGCTGTACTGACGGTAGCGCCGGAGCACCGTTTGGAGTGGCTGACGCAGGTGCAGCAGATCGCTGAACAAGCCAAACAGGCGAGGGATGCGGAGATGGTGGAACTGCTCGGCGCGGTGGCACGCTTGCTGGAGGGCGACGAGATCGCAGCCATCCGCATGACGGCGGGCGGCCCTTATGCTGCCTGCTGGCGCGAGATCGTAGAGTGGATGGCGGAGGGCGGTGTGGAAACGCCCCCGCCGCCGATGGACATGTTCCATGCCATTGCCCACAACACCATCGCCGTGCTGGAGGGGTTGCCCGCGCCGCGTGCGGCGTGGATGGAGCACGTGCGGCAGGTGCGGACGCAGGCCGAGGACCTCGGCGACCGTCCGCTGGCGGCGCTGATGGAGGCCATCTTGCGCCTGCTGGAAGGCGACCCGCCCACCGCCATTAATCCCCCGCTGGAGGGGCCGTATCTGGCCTGCTGGCAGCAGATCGTCGACGAGGCCCTCGCCGACCGCGAGGAGTGAGGGGGCGCCGAGGAAAATCCCCATGCCCACCGATCCTCTCCCTACTCCCCCGCCCCTTGACGATGCCCTGCTGGACGAGCTAGCGCACCTGCTGCATGAGTTCATCAGCACCCCCACCTTTTACGGCAAACAGCGCCTTGTGGAGGGCAACCCCCTCCTGCTGGAAACCCTTGCCGACTCTGCCCTCGCGGGGTTGATCGTGGAGTATGCCGACGAGGAGCGCGTGCGTCGCTCGCTGGAACTGCACCGCGCCCTGCTGCGCCGCTGCCGCGAGATCGGCATCCCAGAGGCGTTCGCCGAGCTGCGTCGTACCATTGGGGAGATCGATGGGTCGGACGCCGCCGCCGATCAGGCTGTCCACGCGCTGGTGGATGCCATCGGGGAGTTCATTACCGCCGCCAGTTGGGAAGACTCGCAGCGCTGGCTGCAGGCACACCCTGAGCTCCTCTCGGCGCAGGCCGATGCCGTCTTTGAAGAGCTGATTCGCACCCACACCGCACGCGGGGAGCGCAACGTGGTGCGCCAACTCATCATCCATCGCGACCTGCTGCGCATGGCGCGGGAGATCGGTGTGCAGGCCGCCTTTGAGCGCATGGCCGGCCCGCTGGGGGCGCTGGATGTGATCGCCGAGAACACCATCGCTGTGCTCACCGACCGTCCACAAGAGCGCGCCCGCTGGGCTGAGGCGGTGCACCTCTCGCGGGTGCGCGCTGCCGAACTCGACGATCGCCCCATGCTGGAACTGCTGCGTGCCGTCAGTCGTCTGCTGGAGGGCGAGGCTCCCGCTGCCATTGCGCCCCCTCTGGAAGGTGAACATGCGGCGTGCTGGGCGCGTATTGTCGCTGCGCTGTGTGAGGGGGGAAAGGGTGATGCGCTATGAGCGACCCATCGGCCGGGCAGCCTGTCCCTCCTACGCCGGAGGGCATTGACCCCCAACTGTTGGAGGCCATCGCTGCCTTTGTCAACGCCGAAGATTGGACGGCCTCGCGGGAGATATTGGGCCGCAATCCTCTTCTGCTCTCTGAAGAAGCCGACCGCGCCTTTGAGCGCTTGATCCGCGCCTATCTCGTGCGGGATAACCTGCGGCTGGCTTACCATCTGGCCATCCACCGCGACTTGCTGCGTGCTTGCCGTGAGGTCGGGTACGCCGAAGCCTTCCGGCTGATCTCCACGCCGCCCAGCGCGGAGATGGTGCGGGCCATTGCTCAGTTCATCAACGCCGAGGATTGGCAGGCCGCCCGCCGCGCGGTGGAGGCGCACCCTGAATTGCTCTCGCGGGAGGCCGATGCGGCCTTTCAGGTGCTCATTCAGGCTGCTATTGTCAAGGAGGATGACCCCTGGCTGGAAGCCCTTGCCGCTCATCAGACACTGCTGCGTGCCTGCCGCCAATTGGGGGTTGAGGAGGCCTTCCGGCGGGCCGAGAGTGCGCCGGATGAGGCCGCCGTTGAGCAGATGCTCCTACTGAGCGTGGTCAGCCACAACACGTTGGCCGTGCTCCTACGCGAGCCGGACAAGCGCGATGAGTGGGCCACTCAAGTGCGGCGCTTGCAGCGTCGGGCGCGTGCAGAGGGCGACGAGCAAGGCGCACGGCTCTTCGGCGCAATCTTGAGGTTGCTGGGTGGCAAGCCGGCGGAAACACTCAGGCCGCGCCTCAGCGGTGTGCACGCCGACGTGTGGCAGGCCATCACGGCGGCGTTGCGTGCGCAGAAGGGGGAGGTATAGAAGGGCCAAAATGCCAACGTTAAGCCGCCTGTTCCTGAGAACATCGCTGGTTTATCTGGCCGTCGGCCTGATCACAGGGGTGCTATTCGTGGCCGGACCATCGTTCGGGCTGCCGATCAGCATCCCCGGCGCGGAGCTGATCTACGTGCACCTGCTGACTGTAGGCTGGATCACGCAGCTCATCTTCGGCGTGGTGTACTGGATGTTCCCCAAGTACTCGGCAGAGCGCCCGCGCGGCAGCGAAACACTGGCCTGGATGACCTATGGGCTGATCAACGCGGGGCTGCTGCTACGTGTGATCAGTGAACCGCTGGCCGTTGCCCATCCACGCACAGGATGGGGCTGGCTGCTTGCCCTTTCCGCCATCCTGCAACTGCTGGCAGGCTGGGCCTTCATTGCCAATACCTGGGCGCGTGTGAAGGAGCGTTGAGATGCCCCGCCTGAGCGTATGGATGATCCGAGCGGCGCTGCTGTATATGGGAGTGGGGTTCCTCTTCGGCATGCTGATGTTGATCAACAAGGGTGTGCCGTTCGCGCCGAG
>DAOTYL010000291.1:0-12229 GCA_034434955.1 Anaerolineae bacterium
CCGATCATGGTTTATGAGGGCGCAGTTTACCTACATGAAGGCACATCCTATCTGATCGAGCACCTAAACTGGGAGCAGGGCCTGGCCATCGCCCGCCGCACAGATGTGGACTATTACACCGATGCCTTGTCCTCGACCAACGTGCAAGTGATAGAGGAATCGGAGTCAGCACCGGCAGGCGACTGTGTCAAAGCGCATGGGCGGGTGATGGTTACCACGCAGGCTACCGGCTATCGCATTGTGCGACGCTACACTCATGAGACACTGGGATATGGAACCATCAACCTGCCGCCGCAGCAATTTGAGACCACAGCCTACTGGTTCTACCTGACTCCCGACCTTGTAGCCCAGCTGGAGGAAGCAGACATCCTGTTACGTCCCAACGACTACGGCCCCGATTGGCCCCGTCAACGCGACGCCGCCCGCGCCCGCGACGGCTATCGCTGCACGCGGTGTGGCGCACCGGAGCGCAATGGGCGTCAACACGATGTGCACCACGTGCGCCCTTTCCGTGAGTTTGGCTACATCCGCGGCCAGAACGAGAACTACCGCGCGGCGAACCAATTGGAAAATCTAGTCACACTATGCCATGCCTGCCACCGCATGGTTGAGGCTGCTCACAGGACGCACAGCGCCCTAAGCGGCCTCTCAAACGCCCTGCGCAGCCTCGCCACGCTGTTCCTGATGTGCTCACCTAACGACATTAGTGTGGTGGCCGAGTCGCGCTCCACGGCAACCGGAGCACCTACTATCACCGTTTACGACCATGCGCCGGGCGGGCTGGGGTTCAGCGTGCGGCTTTTTGACCTGCATCAGGAGTTGATGGCTGGAGCACTTGACCTTGTACGCGATTGCCCGTGCGTACAGGGCTGCCCGGCTTGCGTGGGGCCAGTGGGAGAGATAGGGGAGGATGCCAAGCAGCTAACCCTTGCCCTGCTGAAAGCGATAGTGGGCCAGGAGGCTACCTCCCTATAGGCGCGTAGGAGATCGACTGCCCTTCCGTCCTTCCGAATTGCCCTGCGCTCAAGTACGCTGTAAGATATGCGCGTGTGGTATAATGTGCCTACACAGCGGGTAAGCGTGTAGCACGCATCTATGACGAGGCGATGAGATGGACATGGTAAGAGTTGAAATTGACAGCATACGTGTCAGTTTGATGTCGCAGGATCGCGTCATTGTGCTCAAGGACACCAATGCGGATCGCTATCTCCCGATCTGGATCGGGGCGCCTGAGGCAGAGGCTATCCGCGTTGAGTTGCAGGGAGTCTCCATCACTCGCCCCCTGACGCACGACCTGTTGAAGGCCGTCATCCATGAGTTAGGCGGGAAGGTGGAGTACATCCTGGTCAACGACCTGCGTAACGATGTGTTTTACGCCCGCATCAAGATCAACGTCAACAACCGCAGCGTAGAGATCGACTCCCGCCCCAGTGATGCCATCGCGTTGGCGGTGCGCCTGAAAGTGCCCATCTACGTCGCCGAATCGGTCATGATGCAGGCATCCATCCAACCCGAAGAGGAGATCAACGCAGAGGCCGAACTCCATCATGAGGGAGGCACCAAGCCACCTCCCCGCAAGGAGAGGGAGGACGTGGATGAGGAGGACCTGAGCGCCTTCTCGGACTTCCTCGACAGCCTTGATCTAGATAGCCTGGGCGACGAATAGCCACCGCTTTACTCACTGCACAGGCATCGTGCTCAAAAACGGATTGTTGTGATTCCATCGCAGGGCTTATGGGCATCTAGCGGGGTGCAGCAGCCCCGCTGACGGTCATCATCCGCTCTCGGCAGGATGTCATGGCACAAACGGCTGAGTTGCGAACCGAACAACTGGCACCACACAGCGTCGAGGCAGAGGAGGCAGTGCTGGGATCCATCCTGATCGATCCCCAAGCCCTGTATGAGGTATTGCCCTTCCTACGTGCCGACGACTTCTTTATCGTCCGTCATGCCTGGATTTGGGAAGCCCTCGTCAACCTGCATGAACGGCGTGACCCCATAGACTATCTCACGCTGATCAACGAGCTGGAGCAGATGGGCCGCCTAGAGGAAGTGGGTGGGCCAGCCTACATCCTCGGCCTAGTCAACAAGACGCCTTCTGCGCTCAATGTTGAGGGTTATGGCCGCATTGTGGAGCGCATGGCGGTACGCCGCCGCCTGATTGACGCCGCCGGGCGCATTGTGCGTGTGGCCCATTCGGAAGAGACCGACATAGACGAGGTGCTCAATCAGGCCGAGCAGGCCATCTTTGAGGTCACCGAGCGCCGTCTGGACCGCGATCTGGTGCCCGTCAGGGAGGTGGTCAGCGCTTACTTCGACCGTGTTAGTGTGCTGGCCCGCCAGCAAGAGGACGTTCTGGGCGTGCCGACAGGCTTTGTGGACCTTGATCGGCTGCTCGGCGGCCTGCAAAAGTCCGACCTCATTATCATCTCCTCGCGTCCCGGCATGGGCAAATCCAGCTGGCTGAACAGCGTGGTGCTCCATGCAGCACGCAACCGCCAACGTGTGGCGCTGTTCAGTCTAGAGATGAGCAACGAGCAGATCGTCCAGCGCTTCATCAGCGCCGAAACCAATATCCCCTCCCACAAGCTGCGCGAAGGCCGCCTGGATGAGCGTGACTGGGCGCAGTTCGTCGCTGCCACTCAACGCATTGGTGAAATGCCCATTTTTTTGGATGACACACCTGCGATCAGCACACAGGAGGTACGCACCAAAGCCCGCCGCCTGTATCTCGAGTACGGCCTCGATCTGATAGCCATTGACTACCTGCAACTGATGACCACTCCCTTCCGCACCGAGAACCGAGTGCAGGAGATCTCCTATATCTCGCGCTCGCTCAAGCAACTGGCGCGTGAACTCAATGTGCCGGTCGTGGCTGCCGCCCAGCTCTCACGCGCAGTGGAGCAGCGCACCGACAAGCGGCCGGTGCTTTCAGACCTGCGGGAAAGCGGCAGCATTGAGCAGGATGCCGATGTCGTGATGTTCATCTACCGCGAGTCCTACTACAATCCCGACACGCCCCGCGGCCACCTGACCGAGATCCATGTTGCCAAGCATCGCAACGGCCCTACAGGGGTGGTGAACCTGGTGTTCATCCCCGACCTGACGCAGTTTAAGAACGCGGCAACCGTCAATGTGGACCTGGACAGGATTTGAGGCATGAAGGGCTTCAGCGGCTTCACGGCCAAAGGGCGGCTGGTCAAGATACCGGCGCAGTTCTTCAGTGAGCTGCTGCCGCAGATTGACCACCTCACCGAGATGAAAGTCACACTGTACTGCTTCTGGCGCTTGCAGCAACGTGAGGGGCGCGTTCCGTTCCTGCGCCTGCGCGATATGCTGGCCGATGAGGTCTTTCTAAGCGGGTTAGGTGCCCGCGACGATGAACGCCGCGCTGCTCTGAGAGAAGGCCTGGAGCGTGCAGTAGCGCGGGGCACATTGCTGCACGTTGTGGTACGCGGTGAGGGCACTGAAGAGGACCTGTACTTCATGAATACGCCGCGTGGGCACGCCGCCGTGCGCGGCATTGAGGAGGGCAGATGGCAGCCACCACTTGGCTCCTCCACATCGCTTGACCTGACCGTAGAGCGGCCCAACATCTTCGTCCTCTATGAGCAGAACATTGGCCCGCTTACCCCGCTTATCGCCGAAGCGCTGCGTGACCTCGAGAAAACTTATCCGCAGGAGTGGGTAGAGGAAGCCTTCCGGATCGCAGTGGAGCGTAACGCGCGTCGGCTGGCCTATATTCAGGCCATCCTAAAGCGCTGGCAGGCGGAAGGCCGCACAAGGCACGATGCGCCTCCCACCGATGGGCGGCGTTTTATCAGCGGCCAATATCGGGAAGACATTGAGTATTGAGATGAGCTACTCTGAACGCAATTACGGCGCGGGCGACCCCGATTGCCCCATCTGCCATGGCGTTGGCTACGTGCGCTATGAGGTGCCGGAAGACCATCCGAACTTCGGCAAGGCTTTCCCCTGCGAGTGCCGCCGCGAACGTATGGAGGCCGAACGGACAGCATATCTGCGTCGCATAGGCGGTCTGCAGCACCTCGCCGATAAAACTTTCGAGACTTTCAATCCGGAGGGCGTGGGGCTGCCGGAGAAACAGCGCGACAATTTACGCTGGGCCTATGAAAGCGCCATTGCCTACGCCCGCGACCCCAAAGGATGGCTGGTCATCACGGGCGGCTATGGGTGCGGCAAGACGCACCTGGCGGCGGCGATTGCCAATGCACAGATCGCAGCAGGCAACCGCGTGCTATTCGTTACCGCTCCCGACTTACTGGACTATCTGCGGGCAAGCTTCGGCCCTGCTGCCTCTTCTGAAGAGGAAGGCTACGATGATCGCTTCAACGAGGTGCGGGAAACCCCCTTGCTGATCTTGGACGATCTGGGCATTGAAAGCCCCACACCTTGGGCGGTGGAGAAGCTCTATCAGATTCTCAACTACCGCTACAACGCCAAACTGCCCACCGTCGTCACCACCAACCACGATCTTGATGAGATGGAGCAGCGTTTCCGCTCCCGCCTGGCCGATCCGGATTTGGTGACAAAAATTCACATCCTTGCGCCGGATTACCGCACAGTAGGCGGCAGCCACTTAGAGACCAGCTCCCTCAACGGATTGAGCCTCTACAGCCAGATGACCTTCGAAACGTTCGACCGCCGCCGCGACCTGCCTAAAGACCAACGCGATAACCTGCACCGTGCACTGGAGATCGCCCGCGAATATGCGGCCAACCCCCAAGGATGGCTGATCTTGATGGGGCCTTATGGGTGCGGCAAGACGCATCTGGCAGCGGCGATTGCCAATGCACAGAGAATGCAAGGCAACGAGGTGCTGTTCGTCACGGTGCCCGATCTGCTGGACCACCTGCGCGCTGCTTTCGCCCCCAACAGTCACACTTCCTACGATCGGCGCTTCTCCGAGGTAAAGAACGCGCACCTGCTGGTGCTAGACGATCTGGGGACAGAATCGGCTACGCCCTGGGTGCGCGAGAAGCTCTATCAGCTTTTCAACTACCGTTATAATGCCCGCTTGCCTACTGTGATCACCACTTCACACGAACTAAAAGACATCGATCCGCGCATTGTCACCCGCATGCGCGATCGGCGGCTGTGCCGCATCTTTGCCATTCTGGCTCCTGCTTACCTCGGCGAGCGGCAGACTCCCTAATCTGCCGCAATCCGATTGGCCCGCGCAATGTCCTCATCTAGAAAAAAGACCTCGTCCTTGCCCTCCAATTTCTCACGCATCTTGGCAATGATGAGGTCAAGATGCGTGCTGTGGGCCACAAAATCAAGGGCGTCGGCAGGGACGATCAGCACCGGGCTGAGCGTAAAATGGCTGATCCATTCCTCATAAAGCACATTTAGCCGCTGGAGATACGCTGGGTCAATGGACTGCTCAAACTCGCGCCCACGCAGGCGGATGCGGTACAGCAGCGTGTCCGTCGAAGCACGCAGGTAGATGACAAGGTCCGGCGGCGGTAGGAACTGCACCAACGTCTCGTATAATTCGCGGTAGCTGCGGTAATCGCGTTCCGCCATGTAGCCTTGTTGATAGAGGTTGCGGGCGAAGATCTCGGCATCCTCGTACACGCTACGATCCTGCACCACCGACTTGGGATGATCGAGTAGTTGGCGATGATGGCGCAGCCGCCGCGACAGGAAGAAGACCTGTGAGTGGAAGCTCCAGGCCCGCATGTCCTTATAAAAGTCGGCCAGATAGGGATTGTCATCCACCGCCTCGTAGAAGGGTTCCCAGCCCAAGCGCTCGGCCAAAAGGTGCGTCAGCGTGCTCTTCCCGACGCCAACATTTCCGGCGATTGCAACGAACTTCTTGCCCCCGAGGGTCATTCTTCCTCCTTTTCATTCACGACTTCGCCATCGCGCCAATGCCGTCTGGCGTTGAGCATCATCTTCTCCAGATAGGCTTTCTCCAGATCAACGCCGGTGTAGTTGCTTATCTTGAGTAGGTAGGCCAAACAATCGGCCAGCTCATCCTCAATCAGGCTGTGGAATTGGGCCAGTGCCTGCTGACGGGCTTCCTCCACCGAGCAGCCCTCTTGACAAAGTTGCGCTTGCCTGATCCAAACTCGCTTAAGCACACGCGCTAACTCGCCCAACTCCTCGTTGAAGGCGATGAAGTTAAAGTAGGGATCGGGATCAAAACCCTTATCCGCATCTAACGAGAGGTGAAAGCGCTGAAAGTGGGAAAGCGGATGCGGCCCGGATTCCAGCTCCCCCAAAATGGCCTCTGGTTGATGTTCAGCGAGCGCCGCCTCCACTCCGGGAAGCGGTGCTTGGTAAATGCCATACTCTAGGCTGCTCTTGATGCGCTGGATCACATAGGCCCGGTCTTCGGGATTCTGCACGATGTCCAGATCGTTGGTATCGATGGGCAGCACAGGCGCTTCCCGATACTCGGCCATAAATTGCTCATAGGCGAGCCGCAATTGCTCAATATAATCGGGGTCCATGTTGCGCTCATACGGTCTGTCGCGGGCAGCGATGCGCGCCATGAGCACATCAAGGTCGGCCCGCAGGTACACCAGTAAATGGGGGCGGGGGATGTTCTTGCTCAGGGCCGCGTAGAGTTGCTTGTATACCGCTAGCTCATGCCCGCTGAGGTTCAGGTGGGCGAACAGGCTGTCTTTGGCAAAGGTGTAATCGGAGATGACTGGCCCCCGCCGCAACGCTTGAGGAATGGCATCAACCTGCTGGCGGTAGCGGCTTAAGAGGAAGAAAATCTGCGTCTGGAAGGCGTAGCGCGCCCGGTCAGCGTAGAAATCGGAGAGAAAAGGGTTTTCCTCGAACTCTTCAAGCAGCAACTCGCCGCCCAGCTCCGGTTTCAACAGACGGGCAAGCGTCGTTTTGCCAACCCCAATGACACCCTCAATTGCAATGTAGGGGTGACGAGCCATTGCCTCTATTCCATTGTGCTCAAAAGAAGTACACGCTCAGGAAGCATCCCGCTGCAGTGGCATTGGTGGGGGCAGCGACGATGTTTATCTCACCGTCTCCAAGCATACACGAGCCGCTGGATCGGTGCAAGCCGAGAGGTTAGGATTCGGTATTGAAACGATCGGTGTCAGCATTGGATGATGCGCTGGGACAAGGCACTCGGTGTGCGGCACAATGCCAGCGCACTCAGGATCACCTCGATAACTGCGTCGGTATGGCTTATACTTGGTACAACCTTGCCAACTTGGAATAGAAACGGGGAGATGAGCAGCACGCCCATGCAGCGCTCGGCTTAGCGCCCATCCCGCGGCAAGAAAACCCAAGACGTAAGGAGAAACCCTTCTATGGAGACCATCGCGAGAAGCGCCAGGCGTTTTAACGTTATGACCGTGCGTCGTCAGTTCCCTGCCTTGCACCAACGGGTGAACGGTGTGCGGCCTGTCTATCTGGACAACCCGGGCGGCACACAGGTTCCCCGTGGCGTGATCCAAGCCATGCGGCGCTACCTAATAGAAGCCAACGCTAACACCCACGGTTTGTTCCACACCAGCACCCTGACCGATCAGGTTGTCCTTGCTGCGCGGACTGCCGTGGCTGATTGGCTCAACGCGCCCTCTCCACAACAGATCGTCTTTGGCCCCAACATGACCACCCTTACCTTTCACATCAGCCGCGCGATTGGCCGCACACTGAGCCGCGGCGATGAGATCATCGTTACCCATATGGATCACGACGCCAACATTGCCCCTTGGCTGCTGCTAGCCCGTGATCACGATCTGACGATCAGATGGGTGGATTTTGATCCGACGACAGGGCGGCTTAACCTCGATCAAATGGCTACCTTGATCAGCTCCAAGACACGTGTGGTGGCCTGCGTATACGCCTCCAACGCATTGGGCACAATCAACGACATCCACCGTGTGGTGGAAATAGCGCACAGCGTTGGGGCACTGGCCTACATCGACGCTGTGCAGTACGCGCCGCACGGCCCGATAGACGTACAGGCGCTAGATTGCGACTTTCTAACCTGCTCGGCCTACAAGTTTTTCGGGCCGCACGTGGGCGTGCTGTACGGCAAGTACGAACATCTGGCCAGCCTGCCCGCCTACAAGGTGCGCCCCGCTCCTGATGAGGTGCCCGAGCGTTGGGAGACAGGCACGCAGAATCACGAGGGATTGGCGGGAGTCGCCGCTGCCATTGACTATCTGGCCTGGGTGGGGGAGCGCTTCGGAGAACCGTTCGCCGCGCAGGTGGAGGGTTATCAAGGGCGGCGCCGCACGCTGAAACTGGCCATGCACGCCATCCGCCATTACGAATATTCCCTTAGCCGAGCGCTCATCCGAGGCCTCTCGGTCATACGGGATGTGACGATCAGCGGCATCACCGATCTAAATTGCTTGCACGAGCGTGTGCCGACGGTGATCTTCACCTTGAAAGGCAAGTCCCCCCAACAGGTAGCGCGCGCCTTGAACGATGCTGGCATCTACGTGTGGGATGGCAACTACTACGCGCTGGCAGTGATGGAGAGGTTGGGCCGCGAGGCGGAGGGCGGTATGGTGCGCGTTGGTGCGGTACACTACAATACACGCCGTGAGATCAACCGCTTCCTGCGGGAGCTTTGGCGTATCGCATCCGGTTGAGCATTCCTGCCCTTTGCGGGCAGGCGGAGATGAAGGATTCCATGCGGATTATCGTCTATACTGGCAAGGGCGGCACGGGCAAGACCAGCATCGCGGCAGCGACCGCCTTGCGTTGCGCTGACCTCGGTTACCGCACGTTGGTCGTGAGCACCGATACGGCGCACTCCCTGGGTGACTCGCTCCAAACTGAGCTTGGCCCGGAGCCGCTACGTGTGACGGACAATCTCGACGCTCAGGAGATCGACGTTCACTACTCCATCGACAAATACTGGGGCGCGTTCCAGAAGTTCATGATCGGCCTCTTTACACAGCGGGGCGTGGCGGATGTTGTCGCCGAGGAGGTGACCGTCCTGCCCGGCCTTGAGGAAGGAGCCAGCCTATTGTGGTTGGCTGAATATGCCGAGAGTGGCCAGTACGACGTCGTGATCGTAGACGCTGCTCCTACCGCCGAGACGTTACGCCTGCTCAGCCTGCCTGATGTAGCGCGTTGGTGGGTGGAACGTCTCATCCCCTTGGGGCGCACGGCAGCCCGCATCTTGACGCCGGTGGCGCGACCCTTTGGCGTCAACACACCTGACGTGGAGGCCATCAATACTGTTGAGCGCCTCTTTGACACTTTAGACGAAGTACGTGTCATGCTCGCCGATGGCAGCCGTTCGTCCATGCGGCTGGTGGTCAACGCCGAGCGCATGGTGATCAAAGAGACACAGCGCACCTATACCTACCTAAACCTCTACGGTTATCCAGTGGATGCGGTGATCTGCAACCGTATCCTCCCCGAGACAATCACCGATCCCTATTTCGACGTGTGGAAGAAGTCGCAGGCCGAACACCTTGCCCTCATTCACGAATGCTTTGACCCGCTGCCCTTACTGGCTGCTCCCCTCTTTGAGCGCGAGATGGGCGGGCTGAAGATGCTGCGTGAGATGGGCGAAGCGCTCTTTGAGCAGCGCGATCCTACCGAGCGCTTCTACACCGGCAGCATCCAGACGTTGGAGCATGGCGAGGACGGCAGTTACGTACTGCGCATCCCTTTGCCGCTGGCCGATAAATCCCAGATTGAACTGTATCGCTCCACCGACGAGCTGACGTTGGCGGTAGGGGCTTATCGGCGCAACATCGTCCTGCCACGTGTGCTGTGGCCACTGGAAGTGGAATGGGCACGGTTGCGCAACGGCGTATTGACATTACACTTTGTCCCAAAGGCAAGATGAGGCTAAAAGATAAAGCACTATCTCGCCAACAGAGAGGGAGGATGCCATGAAGCGGGTCGCGTTTGCTGTGCTTGCTGCGCTCCTTGCTGTAGCGCTGGTTGCCTGTGGGGGCGGCAAGCCCACCGCAGAGGAGGTACTGCGCCGCGCTGGGGACACAATGGCTGCCATCCAAACCCTACAATTCACGCTGGAGCGGGAAGGTGACCCTGTCCAGCTAGAAGCGATGATGAATGCTGCTGTGCTAAGCGCTGCAGGGGCCTATCAGGCGCCCGACAGCGTACATGCAACGGTGAGGGTCAATGTACAGGGTATTGTCACCGAGGCTGACGTATTGTGGCTTCCCGATGGCATTTTCTTCAAGCTGCCTCCCTTGATCCCCAGCTACAGGTCAGTCGCTCTAGAAGGCGCATTTGACGCCGCCGCCATCTTTGATACCGAAGCGGGCTTGCCTCACATCCTGACCACTCTTGGCAACCCGGAGCTGGTGGGTGAGGAGGACCTCGATGGCATCACGACCTACCACGTAAGCGCTCAAGCCGAAGGTAGCGACCTTGCCAATCTGGTGGGCGGAGCGGTGCAACCCGGCCCGACGGCAGTGGACGTTTGGGTTGCCAAAGAGACCTATGAGGTCGTGCGCGTCACCGTGAGTGAGGCAGAAGGCGGCAAGTGGCTGCTTGATTTCTACGGCTTTGGCGAGCCGGTAGAGATTCCCTCGCCGCAGTAATAACATCAACACAGATGGGCAGGCGAAGGCAGGTTGGCCAGCCTGCCCCTTACCCTTAAGACGATGGGCGAGTACATAGAGATCCGTGCCGAACCGACGGCCAGCGCGGATACTATGCGGCTGGTCACCAACCTGAACCTCAGTACGGAGAGCGAGCCGGAGATTTACCCCTCACCCGCTGAAGGTGAGGAAGGCTCACCCTTGGCGCAAGCGCTTTTTTCGCTGCCAGGGCTTGCCGCGCTGACCATCAACGGCTCGGAGCTGCTCATCACGCGCAAAGCAGGCGTGGAGTGGCACGCCCTCATTGAGGATGTCAGCGATGTGCTGCGCGATTTTTTCCTCTAGCCCGCTCACGGAGAGCCGGCCATGACGGTCACCGCCTATGCCACGCATCGGGATTATGCCCTGCACACTATGCGCGGACATCCCGAGAACGCAGCCCGCATTGAGCGCATCTGGGAGGTTCTCAAGGCCCACCACATAGCCGAGCGCCTAATGCCCATTATGCCCGTTGCAGCCAGCGTGGAACAGTTGACGCTGGTACACGAGGCGCGCTATGTAGAAACCATACGCTGCATCGCCGAAAACGGCGGGGGGATGCTCGATCCGGATACGTATGCGCTTCCCGTCTCCTACGAGGTGGCGCGGTTAGCGGTCGGCGGAGTACTGGCGGCTGTGGATGCCGTCCTCAGTGGGCGTGCCGACAATGCGCTGGCGGTGGTACGTCCGCCCGGACATCACGCCACACCCCGCCGCGCTATGGGCTTCTGCCTGTTCAACAACATCGCCATTGCGGCTCGCTATGCCCAATGTAGTGGCAAAGCGGTCAAGCGGGTGCTAATTGTGGACTACGATGTGCATCACGGCAACGGCACCCAAGACGCTTTTTACAGCGATGCGGATGTGCTGTACGTCTCTACCCATCAGTACCCCTTCTACCCTGGCACCGGCGCCCTGACCGAGATCGGCGAAGGAGCTGGGCGCGGAGCGACGATCAACATGCCGCTCCGCGCAGGCACAGGCAACGAGGGCATTGGCCTGCTCTATGAGAAGGTGCTGTGGCCTGCCGCACGGCGCTTCAAACCCGATCTGATCCTCGTTTCTGCAGGGTTTGACGCTCATTGGGCCGATCCGCTGGCCATGCTCCAGCTTGACCTACAGGGTTATGCTCACCTGACCCGTGAGCTAATCAGGATGGCAGCGGAATTGTGCAACGGACGCATAGTCTTCGTGCTGGAGGGCGGCTACGAGCTTGATGTGCTGGCGCACGGTGTGCTCAACATCGCCTATGCCTTGCAGGGGGAAGACCAGATCAGCGATCCGCTGGGCAGCCTCGACATGCCCAGTCAAGGCACCGAAAACCTTGTGGAGCAGCTGCTTGCCTTGCACAACCTCTGATCTGGGCGCACAGCGGAGCATCCAGCGATGAGTTCCGGAATGGGCTACTCTGCCCTTCATCGTTACGTTGAATTGGATGAGTCCTACTATGCCGCCTATGAGGCTTACCATCCCAATGTCAGCGTGCTGCAGCAGGTATATACCCACCTGCCTGCCGCCCACGTGATTGTCTTCGCCCGTCGTACCTGCCCCGACTGCTTGCGCAACATCCCGGCCATGGCGCGCATCGCCGAGCACCTGCCGAGCTGGACATGGGAGGTATTGGAAAGCGATGCCCACCCAGATCA
>DAOTYL010000292.1:0-3393 GCA_034434955.1 Anaerolineae bacterium
GGCCCGCCGATATACGATTGGGTGTCGAGTTCGATTTCCCGCTCCGGCCCGACTATCACGACCAGCTCAGTTTCGGCCACCGAAGAGGGGAGCCAATCGGGCAGGATGGACTCATTCCATTCATGCGGAGCGCCGGACGGACTTAGGATCACAAAGCGGTGTGGTGCGGGACGGTTGGGATCATATGCGGCCGCCTCCAGCACGCCCTGCCCACTCGCCACCGGTTTCATGGCCGCCAAAATGCTGGCAAGATCGGGGGTCGGCGTAGAAGAGGGAAGACCCGGCGCAGCACAGGCTAGAGCGGATAGGAGCAGAAAGACCAGCGTCAAGGAAAAGAATCGTGAAGGGAGTCTTGTGCGCAACATTTCTACCCTCGTTGGTAGTTCGCGGCTCGCTAAGAGGAGAGCAGCCGACTACAGCGCCCTTTCTCCATTGTGGTACAGAAAAGAGGGCAAGTCAAGATGACAAGGGAGCAAACAGGCGGATCAGCGCAGCAACTGCTCCACCCAGCCCAGCGACAAGGCCCCTGCGAGGGCTACCGCTACCCCTTGAAGTGTCTTGCCCACCCACGCAGCGATGAGGAACTGCCACCACTTGATGCGCATGGACCCGGCAACGATGCCCGCCACGTCAAAGAGGGGATTGGGAATGGCAGCCAGCAGGGTGATCACGATCAGACCGTACCGCTCCATCCAGCGCCTGATGCGCCAGTACAACTCTAGGTTGTCGACTACCGCGCTGCCACCGTAGCCCGCCAGATACCCCGATAGCTCCCCCAGTGCAGCGCCCGGCCCCGCCACCAGACCCACCAGCAGCGGGTTGAGCGTCCCCCCAAGGGCAAAGACGAAGATCAGGCCGGGCACCGGCAGGATAATGGTCGCATTGCCGATCAACATGGCAAGGAAAGCGCCCGCGTAGGCCAGATGCTGCAACTCGCGTAGGCGGTCGCGGAAGGCGTAGATCGCCAGCGTGATGCCCACCGCGAAGGCGATCATCAGCACATGCTTCAGGCCAAACGACTCCCTCGCCGCTTGCGACCGAACTGCATCGCCGGGGCCGTCGGGCGGGCGGTTCACTGCTGGCTCCTCAGGGCTTGGATGCGGGCAATGACCATTTCCAGCGCCACTTCGTTCAGCCCTCCTTCGGGGATGATGACGTGCGCGTAGCGCTTGCTCGGCTCCACAAACTTCAAATGCATGGGGCGCACGGTCTGCATCCACTGATTGATCACCGACTCGACGGTGCGCCCGCGCTCGGAGATGTCGCGTTGCAAACGGCGGATAAAGCGCACGTCATCGTCGGTATCGACAAAAATGCGCACGTCAAACAGCTCGCGCAGGCGGGCCTCAGTGAAAATGAGGATGCCCTCCACCAGAATCACACGCTGCGGCTGGACAATGCGCACCTCGTTGGTGCGGCTGTGCGTGGAGAAGTCGTAGACCGGCATGGGGATGGGCTGGCCGTTCTGCAACATGCGGATATGCTGGATGAAGAGATCGGTGTCCAGCGAGTCGGGATGGTCAAAGTTGACCAAAGCGCGTTGCTCGCAGGGCAAGTCGCTTAGGTCGCGGTAGTAGGAATCATGGGGGACATAAGCGATGTTCTCCTCGCCGATGCGCTCTAGAATCACGCGGGCAACGGTGCTCTTCCCTGCACCGCTCCCACCGGCGATGCCGATGGTGAGCGGGCGCGAACGCTTCTCGTGTGTGGGCATATCCGCCCTCATCGAAGGGGTATACGTAAAAACGCCCCGGTGTGCTTCCGAGGCGCCAAGCCACCCATGGGACTCGAACCCATAACCAGACGCTTACGAAGCGCCTGCTCTGCCGATTGAGCTACGGTGGCTCGCTTGCGATAATAATTATATCGAAAAGGGGCCGCCGGCGCAAATTCTGGTGCCGCCGGCCAGCGCCTCCTTACACGCGCGTGACGTACTCGCCCGTCCGGGTGTCCACCCGTACCACGTCGCCGGCTTCCACGAACAGCGGCACGTTGATGACCAGTCCTGTCTCCAGCTTGGCCTTCTTCGTCCCGCCCTGGGCCGTATCGCCGCGCACGCCGGGCTCTGCCTCCACCACCTTCAGGTCCACGGTGATGGGGAGTTCGATGTCAATAGGTTCTCCTTCATACAAGGAAAGGTCCAGCGTCAGCCCATCGGTGAGGTAATACACCGCATCGCCCAAGGCCTTGCGGGGGAGCGCCGGCTGTTCATACGTCTCGGTATCGAGGAAATAGTACATATCCCCGTCATTATACATGTACTGGACGGTCTTATGCTCCAGCCGCACGTCCTGCACCCGGTCGCCGGAGATGAAGGTGCGCTCAATGATGGCACCGGTGCGCAGGTTGCGCAGTTTGGTGCGGATGATGGCGTTGCCGCGCCCGGGCTTGTGATGCTGATATTCCAGGACCTTATATAATTCCCCGTCCAGCTCGAACGTGACCCCTTTGCGCAGTTCGGTTACGCCGATCATACGAGTTGTGTTCCTCCGTGGTCAGACAATATCAGTCCCAATAGTGCTGTTAGTATACCACAGCCCCATGCGGTTTTCCAAAAAACGCCGGCGGGATTGCCGGCCGGCTCAGTCGGAAGCCTTCAGCAGGGCGCCGATGCCGGCGAAGAGGGCATCGCGCAGGGCGATCCACAGCCGGAAGCCGATGGCAACGGCGTTCGCCGGCGCGAAGGGCACGAACGGCGTCAACAGCATCACGATGATGCCCTCCCGCACCCCGATGCCCATAGGGACAAAGATGATGAGGAAGCCGATCAGCCAGGCGGCACTGTAGGTGCCGACCGCGACCGGCCACAGGCCCGCCGGCCAGGTGGGATATACCGCCCGCATGAACAGGTGAAAGCCGGCCCCGATGCAGAGTTGGGTGAGCATGTGGCAGAAGAGCAGGAAGAGCATGTCGCCATAGCGCAAGGTGACCGCCGGCAGTTCCATGCGAAGCAGGCGCGCCGCCGTCCGCAGGCCGAACTGAATCACCCGGGGATGGAGTGCCGCCAGCCCCAGGATGCTCAGCGGGATGGTCCAGCGCAGGCCGGCTTCCGGCGGCAGTTGGGGCCAGAACGGCAGGCTCAGCACGAAGGCGAGGGCGGCCGTCAGCGCCTGCAGAGCCATTTCCAGCAGGATGCTGAAGGACAGGGCCAGCGCCGGATAGCCGGCCTGAGCGCCCATGGCGAACCGGCCGGCCACGTCCCAGATGCCCCCCGGCAGATAGCGCGCGATCTGGGATAAGGCCCAGATGCGCGTCGTCTCCCGCCAGGGCCGGCGCACACCCAGCCGCGTCAGCGTCCAGCGCCAGATGGCCGCCAGCAGGAAAAGTTGGGCCAGCACCAGGACGAAGGATGCCGTCAGGTACGCCGGCTGAAAATGCCACTCCTGCGCGGCG
>DAOTYL010000293.1:0-1917 GCA_034434955.1 Anaerolineae bacterium
TTCACCACCAGCCGGAAGCGAGCGGGGTCCAAGCGCAGGATGGCATAGCGCACCATCTCACTGAGCGCAAGGTAGGGCTGCACCCGTTCCAGCAGACCGGTGGGGAGGATCAGCAAATAAGGGCGGCCCTCCACAAGAGCGGCATCCACCATCTCCGCGGCGGCGTTGTTCAGGCCGCGCAGGCGCATGGTGATCAAGGGGCGGAAGAGGTCAAAGCCGGTGTAACACTGGACGAGAAAGCCATCTGGCATGTTGGCGGGGTCGAGGTGCACGTGCAATTGAGTGCGGCGGGGGTCATGGTGGAGGGCGTAGTAGCAGGCCAGCGCATCTGCCGCATCGAACTCATTGAGCAGTTCGCGGGCCAGACGGCGCATCTGAGGTAGAGTCGAAGGGGCAGACGAGAGGATCATCATCGGTTCGGTGTCAATCGTCAGGTTAGGGTAGCAGAAGTCTCCAGAGCCGCCCTGATTATAGGATCGAGGTGGCACAGCGGCAACAGGAAAGAACGACCTCACCCCCGCCTCGCTACGCTCGGCATCCCCTCTCCCGGGCGGGTAGCGATGGAGAGCAGGAATGGGGGTGAGGGAACAAACTCACGCGCCTACCGATCCTCAGATGGCTTGTCGGATTCCGGCTCTCGGCCTTCGGCTTCCTCTTCCGGCTCTTCCCACCAGCACCCCCAGGGGCCAAAACCCCAGCGGCGGCGCATCCGATGGCGGAAACGCGCAGGGCCAAAGCCCATCCCAAAGCCGAAGGCAGCACCGAGGCCAAAGGGGAAACCCGGGCCGAAGCCCATGCGGCGCATACGCTCCTTATCACCCTTGACCTCCACGCGGAAGCCATCCTCCGTCTCAATAATGCGCACTTCGTGGATCACTCTCTCCGTCATGTCTTCTTCCTCCAAACGAAATAGGCTTGCCGTTTACCGCACCGATCGCCCCTACGGCGCCCTTCAAGGATCGGCATCAGGTGCATCGTCCCCCTCCCCATCCAGATCGCGCAGCAGGTCCTGTAGCACCTCAACGGCCTCGGCAAGTTTAGGCCGCACGATGGCCTTGAGGCGCGACAGTTCCTCGCGCCCCCTTTCGGTGAGGCGGTAGATACGGATGGTGCGCCGTGCGGGGTCTTCCCATTCCCCTTCCACCAGACCATGCGCCTCGAGTTCCATCATCAGGGGGTAGATGGCGCCCGGGTTGGCAACCCACCGCCCGCCTGTGCGCTCGACGATGAGGCCCATGATCTCGTTGCCGTAGCGCGGCTGCTGGGCCAACAACTGCAGGACCACCAGCGGCAGCAGGCCGCCTCCCTTGCTGAGCAGGCTGGCGACGAAGGGGTTGAACGACTCGATGCCTTGATGCCAGGGGCTGAAGCGCCGCCCGCCGAAGACCCAATGGGCCTCCGGCCAAGCACCGGTGAAGTGGTGAAAAAACTCGCGCCAGGCGTGCATGACCTCCGGCGGCGGGGGCATCCCCGGCCCCCAGAAGGGCGGCTCATCCGACTCGCGCCAGCGGCGGCGCATTTCCTCGCGCCAGGCGTGCCAGAAGTTGTGCCTGCGTCGGCCAAAACGCCCCAAGAGGCGCTCCTTTTTGTATTGGGGTTAAGGATATTGAACTCAATATAATTGACTTGATTATAGCATCAACTCTCTGATTGCGCAACTCTGCCGCACATGATGCGTAGAAAGAGATAAGATGCCGTCAGGTAGGGAGTGCTTGCGGTGCCCGCAACGGCCTCCTCAAAGCGGGGTTCTATGTAGTGGAGAGACAAGCGGGCCATGCCCGCCGGACGGCAAACCTTGGACACAACATGGAGGTAAGCAGAAAAATGGAAGAGAAGAAGCTTATGCGTTCATCCAGCGATAAGATGATCGCTGGGGTGTGCGGCGGGCTGGCCAAATACTTTGGCATTGACGCGGTG
>DAOTYL010000294.1:0-10530 GCA_034434955.1 Anaerolineae bacterium
GAGGCGATGCTCACCGGCAGGCGGCGCAGGCCGGAGAGGTAAAGGGCAAAACCGAGGATCGTCACCCCTAGCACCAGCGCTGCAAAGGCCCCCATCATGGTAGGGGAGATCGGCCAGGGGTGCGGAGCGCCGAGTTGAAAGGGCAGCAGGGCCAGCGTGGCAAAAGCAAAAGTGTAGGTCAGGCTTGTCCAAGCGCTAGTGTCGCTGTCTAGCCTTTTGCCGAAGAGGCTGAACGACCCGTAAGCAATTGCGCCGGCCAGTGCGATGAGCAAGCCCGTCAGGCTCACGCTCATCGCACTGGGGCGGTCGAGGCGGGCGATAAGCAGCGTGCCCACCAGCGCCAGCGCCATTGCCGTAACCTTGCGCCACGTCAGCGCCTCACGCCACAGCAACCAAGCCATCACACTGACAAAGATGGGTGCGTTGGCCTGCACCACCGTCGCCACCGAGACCCCGATGGTGGTCACCGAAGTGTTCCAGAAGATGTGAAAAAGGCCCACGCAGCCGCCCATTGCGGCCAGCCACAGCAGATCGCGTTGCTGCACACGGAGGAGGTCGGGGCGCAACAAGCGCAGGCTCAGTGCCAGCAGGATGAAGGTAGCAAGATCGCGCCAGAAAGCCAGCGCCACCGGCGTCAGCGGACTATGATCCACGATGAGGTTGATCAAGACGCCGGAGAACGACCAGCACGCTGTTGCTGCCACGACTGTCAGCAGTCCCTTGAGGTGTGTAGGTGGGGATTGACCCATAGAGGCTCGCTAGGATGATGCGGGCTCGGAATCACAAAGCGGGGATGGATGGGAGTCGAACCCACCGAGGCTTGCTCCGCAACCCTCCAACGGTTTTGAAGACCGCGCGGCCCACCGGGACCGAACCACCCCCAGCCTCTGCGCTAAAGCATAGCCCGCCCTCGACGGATCGTCAACCCTTCGGAGCCTCGTCCCTGCCTCAACTTCACCTCTTAACTCCCTCTTCACTTGGAGAGAGGAGTGCTGCACCACGTGGCGGGGGATGAGCATCACCCCGTGAGTTCCGCCTGTGGGCTACATACGGTATAATGGTAGGGCCTTCAGCGGGGAAAGGAGTCAAGGGCGGCAGCCGCCCGCGGCATGAGCCAACTGATCAGCGCCTCCGATTTCGCCACGCTTCTTGCGTGCGACCGCAGGGTGTACCTCAACCATCACGGCGACCCCGTCCTGCGCCTTGCGCCTTCCGCCTATGACGAGTGGCTCATGCAGCGGGGGCAAGCCTTTGAGAAGCAGATCACAAGTGGGTTGGACTTCGTCACCCCGCTCTACCTTCCTACCGACCTTCAGCAGGGCTTCCGTCTCACGCTGGACTTTATGCGCAACGGCGTGCCGCTCATCTATCAGGGCGTGCTGCTGGCCGATGACCTTGTCGGCATCCCGGACCTGCTGGAGCGCGTAGAAGGAGCCTCGGCGCTGGGTAGCTACCACTATCAACCGCTGGACATCAAGCTGGCGAGTGAGGCCCGCCCTGAGCACCGCCTGCAGATGATGGCCTACATTGCCCTGCTGGAAGCCATACAAGGCGTGCGCCCAAGAGGGCGCTTGATCCTGCGCCTGCCGCCTGCCGAGCGCGGCGGCGAACGGCTGTATCACGAGGAAACGGTCATCTTTGATGAAGCGCTGTTCGCCGAGAAGCTGGCCGAGCTACGCGCCCTTGCAGCGGGGGATGAGCCGCAGCCCTTTATCTCCTCGGAATGCGCCTCCTGCCCCTGGCGCGGGGTATGCCTGCCCCTCGCCGAGCAGAACCGCGATGCCTCGCTCATCCCCGGCCTGCGGCGTGAGGTGTGGAAGAGCCTCCACGCTCGCGGCTTGGGGAGTCTGCCTGCTCTTGCCGCCGCCAGCGCCGAAGAGATCGTCTCCATCAGAGGCATGGGTGAGAAGAGCGCCATGCAGATCATCCAGCAGGCGCGTGCGCTTACCGAGCAGCGCCTGATCCCCCTTGCTCCGCCTCGTCTGCCGCCGCCTGCGGATGGGGAGGTCTTCTTCGATGTGGAGAGCGTGCCGCTGGAGGGCTTCACCTACCTACTGGGCACGCTGGTGCGGCGCGGCGGTGATTACCATTATGAGTGCGATGTGGCACGCTCCCCGCAGGATGAGGGCGTTATGTGGCAGGGCTTCCTGCGGCGCATGGATGGGCATCAGGGGGCGATTTACCACTACGGTGCTTTTGAGCGCACGACGATCAACGGGCTGATGGCCCGCTACGGCGTGGATGCGCGGGCGCAGGCGTTGTTGGGGCGCATGGTGGATATCAGCAAGGTGCTCAAGGCCAGCGCCGTCCTCCCGTTGAGGGGCTACTCGCTGAAGGACGTGGCTCCTTGGTTGGGATTTACATGGTCAGAGGAGATGCAGTCGGCGGGCGACTCAATGGTGGAATACATCCGCTGGCTGGAGACAGGCGACGAGCAACATCTCGAGCGTATCCTGCACTACAACGAGGAAGACCTACGCGCTACGCTGATGGTGCGCAATTGGCTGCTGGCGCTGGCAGGATCGACCGAGGAGGGGTCCTCCAGCTGCACGGAACGTTGACGACTCGCACTTCCACAACGGAGGCTCTATGCGCAAAGAGGTCATTCTGATCACCGGGGCGGCGGGCGAGATGGGCCAGGCGCTGATCGAGCACTTCGCCCATCAGGGTATCCACAACATCTTGGCCCTTGATGTCAAGCCGCTCCCCAAACCGCTGCGGGCGCAGGTTGAGGTGGCCATCATGGGCGATATTCTGGACGAGGCGCTCTTTGGGCGGCTGGTGGCGGAGTATGCCATCCCCGTCATCTACCATCTTGCTGCGTTGCTCTCCACACGCGCCGAGTTCACGCCGGAGGCTGCCCACCGCGTCAATGTGGACGGCACGTTGCAGTTACTCAAGTTGGCCGTCGATCAGGCAAGCTGGCTGGGGCATCCCGTCAAGTTTCTCTTCCCCAGTTCCGTTGCCGTCTACGGCATTCCCGATCTGGAGACCAAAGCCCGCGTGGGCGCAGTGAAAGAACACGAGTGGCTGGAACCCACCACCATGTATGGCTGCAATAAGCTATACGGTGAGCATCTGGGGCGCTACTATGCCCGCCACTATCGGCAGCTGGCCGCCGAGCCGCAGCGTGGGCGGGTGGACTTCCGCGCTATCCGCTTTCCGGGGCTGATCAGCGCCTTTACCACACCCACAGGCGGGACGAGCGATTACGGTCCTGAGATGCTGCACGCCGCTGCGCAGGGCAAACCTTATGCCTGCTTCGTGCGGCCCGATACCCGTATGCCCTTCATGGCTATGCCCGACGCTATCAAGGCGCTGCTGCAACTGGGGCAGGCCCCCGCCGAGAAGCTGACTTCCCACGTGTACAATGTCACCAGTTTCAACCCCTCGGCGGAGGAGATTTACGAGATAGTGCACAGGGCATTCCCCGATGCACAGATCACTTTCCGGCCCGACCTTAAACGGCAGGCGATTGTGGACAGCTGGCCTGTGGATCAGGACGATAGCCGCGCCCGCCGCGACTGGGGCTGGCAGCCCGACTACGACATGCAGCGTGCTTTTGAGGAGTACCTGATTCCCAACATTAAGGCACGCTACATGCAGGCGGTGTAGCGGTGGGATAAGATCAGGAACGCTTATCTCGCCCGCGCTCACCCCTCCTAGCCACGGCTGGGAGGGGTGAGCGCAAGGCGCAATCTTGTTGTGAGGGGGAGTGCGATGAGCAAGCCGAGCGTCCTTTCAGGGGCGCTGGTCGGCGGGATGCTGGCTGCCCCGCTGACAGCGCTCTTTTTCCTCGCCGATCGGCTGGCTGGCCTGCCGCTGGCGCCCTATGACGTGCTGGACTGGATGGCACGCACCCTGCCCGGCGGCGTGATCCGCTTTGGCATTGACGTCATAGTCGCCGCGTTGACGCTGCTGGGCTTAAGCGTGCGCGAGGGGGCCAAAACCGCCGAGCAGATCATGGCCGTCGGTGGGCTGGTTGTCACAGCGGCGGGCGTCGGTGCGGCGTTGTTCGCCATCCTGCGGACAGGGCAAGGGCGCAGCGCCATCGTGGGCGGCGCGGCGGGAGGGCTGGTCTTCGGCACACTGACGGCGTTGATCGGCCTCTCCGTCAACCGCATGGCCGGCACAGGGCCACTCCTCGGCGCGATGTGGGTGATCGGCCTCTTCGTCGTGTGGGGTGCGGCATGTGGATGGGCCTATCGGCGGCTGATCGGTGCCCCGGCATTCCCCACCTCCATCAAGGCCGCTGAGGCGCTCTCGGTGCAGGCGCTGGACCGCCGCCGCTTCCTCATCCGGATGGGGGGCGGGGTGGCGGCGATCACCGTCATCGGCGCAGGGGTGGCAGCTGCTCTCGCCACGCGCCGTGAAGAGGAAGTTGGCGCAACAGCCTCCTCCCCTGCTGACATCGCCGAGTTCCCTGTTGAGCTGCCCAATGTCAGCGATCCACTGATCCCCGCCCCGGGTACGCGCGCGGAGTACACCCCGCTGGAGGAGCATTACCGCATTGACATCAACGCCCGCCCACCGATGATTGACGGCGAGACGTGGCGGCTGATCGTCAGGGGGATGGTGGAGCGCCCCCTTAGCCTCTCGCTGGAGGAGATCGCCGGTCGCTATACGCCCATCCACCGCTTTGTGACACTCTCCTGCATCTCCAACGAGATTGCGGGCGATCTGATCTCCACCACGCTGTGGACGGGGGCAAGCCTTCAGGAGGTGCTGGCCGATGCGGGCGTGCAAAGCGGTGCCCGCTATCTCACCATCCGCTCGGCGGATGGCTTCCACGAAGCGCTGGCGCTGGAGACGGTGCGCAACGACGGGCGCATCATGCTCACTTACCGCTGGGACGGGCGACTGCTTCCGGCGCGGCATGGCTTCCCGCTGCGTCTGTACATCCCTGACCGCTACGGCATGAAGCAGCCCAAGTGGATCACTGAGCTAATCGTGACGGACGAGTACGAGCCGGGCTATTGGGTAGTGCGCAACTGGGATGAGACGGCGCGGGTGCAGGCCACCTCGGTGATCGACACGGTGGCTGTAGAGGCTGCTTATGAGCGGGAAGGGCAGACCCTCATCCCCATCGGCGGGATAGCCTATGCAGGTGCGCGGGGCATCTCCCGCGTGGAGGTCAGCGTGGACGAGGGAGCATGGGTCGCCGCGACGCTGCGCACCCCGCTCTCCAACACCACGTGGGTCATCTGGCGCTACGACTGGCCGTTTGAGGCTGGAGATCACATCTTCAGCGTGCGCTGTTATGAGGGCGACGGCACGCCGCAGATCGAGCGCCGCGCCCCCACTTTCCCCAGCGGTGCCACTGGTCTGCACCGCCTCGAACGGCGGCTGTAAAAGGTCTACGCCCTGAGCGTAAGCCGTGTAAAAACTGGGTGACCGTCTTTTGCCCCAACACCGGACAGGGGGCTTAAGCCCTGCGTCCGGTAGAGCCTTGGTCAAGATCAGGCCCCCTTGCTAGGTAAAAGGATGGATTTCTGGCCCTCGGCCAAATACTGTATACTGGATGTGCATCCCCGTAGCACCAGAAAGGAGTCGGCATGGAAGTCCAGACCACTGCCTATCCGATTGAAATCCTCACTGCTTCCTACCAGATCATGGGTGAGTTCACCCCGCGCGGTAATCCGGCGTTGTTCCTGAACGATCCGCAGGTCGCTTCTTTCCGCCTTGAAAAGGGGACGCTCGTCCCGCTGATGCCCGGCGCGCGCATCGGCGAGATGGCGGTCGGCTCGCTGTATGTCCCCCGCGATGAAGTGCAGATTGTGGTGATCGGCAATCTGGACGCACAGGGGGCGGCGCTCCTGCCGCGCCCGCTGAAACTGGTCTGCTTTACCGACACCTATGCCGTGCGGGCTACCTTCCACATGGGCCAAGAGACGCGGATCGAAGATGTGGTCGCCACAAGCGGCCTGTTCCTGCCCGCTACCGATGCGGAGATCTTCGCCCTACGCCCGCTGATGGCTGACATCGGCGGCGAGGCCCCGCTGATCTTTATCCATAAGAAAGCCATCAAGGCCTTTTACGAGCCGACGGAGTAAATCAGGATGCAGGGTCTGCGCATCGTCGTGACCAACTACACGGTAGACATTCTTACCGCTCATTACCGCGTCTACGGCATATTGCGCACACGCGGCGATCCGACCGTCTTCCTCAATGATGAGACGGTCGGCTCGCTGACCGTGTACGATGCCGTCCTCACGCCGTTGCGGGCCGATGTGCGCATTGAGCCTATGGCGGTGGACGTGCTGCACATCCCCAAGACGGAACCGCAGGTCATCACGTTGGGCGACTTCAAGCCGCAGATTCTCCCCCTGCCCAAGTCAGTGCGCATGGTCTGCATCACCGATACCTACGTGCTGCGCGGCAACATCCATATGGCCCCTGACACCCTGCCCCAAGACGCTTTCTACGTCCACCGTGGGCCGTTTTTCTACGTCACCAAACTGGACATTATGTCGCTGTATCCGCTGGGCATTCAGGTAAACGCTCACTCCGAACTGGGCTATATTCGGGGATCGGCAGTGCGCGCCTTCTACGAGCCGCGCGGAGAAGAAGCGCAGGGATGAAACCATCCTGCCGAGGGGAAGCGGATGAGTGTCATCTGAGAGCGGGAAGTTTGCCACTGTTGGCGGATGGAGAATGGGCGTATGTTCGTGATGTGTCAAGCACATCATACGCCTGTATCCAGAGCACTGCGCTGTGCGGCTGATGGGAGCCAGTCGGACAGCACCGGACGCCTAAGCAGGACGCTCTTCCTACAGGACACCAATACTCCTGTTGCTTTCCTTCCCCCACGATAATCGCTTTGCAGATCACTATGCAGCAAGGAGAGATGCCGATTATGACCGTGACCGAAAAGCCGAGGGCCAAACCCTCCGGCAAGGCAGGGAGCGCCGAGCAAGCGCGGGTCACGCCCGAGGAGCTGCTCGCCAAAGCCAAGAAGCCTGCTGCCGACGCCATGCGTCTGCACCCCTACTATCGGGGCAAGATTCAGACGGCGCTGCGGGCGCGGGTGGATGACTTTGAGGACTTCGCCATTTGGTACACGCCCGGCGTGGCGGCCCCTTGTCGTGCCATCGCCGAGAACCCTGAGCTGGTCTACGAGCACACCAGCAAGTGGAACACCGTCGCTGTGATCTCGGACGGCACACGCGTGCTGGGGCTGGGGGACATCGGCCCCAAGGCAGGCTTACCGGTGATGGAGGGCAAGGCGCTGCTGTTCAAGTACTTGGGCGGAGTGGACGCCGTGCCCATCATGCTGGACACGAAGGACCCCGACAAGATTATTGAAGCCGTGCTGATGCTGCAACCAGCCTTCGGTGGGGTCAATCTAGAGGATATCAGTCAGCCTAAGTGCTTCCGCATTCTGGACACGCTGCGCGAGAAGGCCGAGATTCCGGTATGGCATGACGATCAGCAGGGTACTGCCGCCGTGACATTGGCCGCACTGATCAACGCGCTGAAGGTGGTGGGCAAGAAGATCGAAGATGTGCGCATCGCCTTTATCGGTGCGGGGGCGGCGGGCGTGGCCTGCGCACGCCTCATCTTCGCCTATGGCGCCGATCCCGCTAACTGCCTAATGGTGGATGTGGACGGCATCCTCGGCAAGTTCCGCGAGGACTACTATCGACGGCGTGCCGAATTCGTCGCCCAGTGGCGGCTGTGCCAGATCACCAACCGCGAGGAGATTCGCGGGCACATCCCCGAGGCGATGAAGGGTGCGGATGTGGTGATCGCGCTCTCCAAGCCCGGCCCGGGGACCATCCTGCCGGAGTGGGTGAAAACAATGGCCAAGGACCCCATCATCTTCGCCATGGCCAACCCCATTCCCGAGATTTGGCCCTGGGAGGCGAAAGAAGCCGGCGCGGCGGTGGTCGCTACGGGCCGCAGCGACTTCCCCAATCAGGTCAACAACTCATTGGGCTTCCCGGCTATCTTTCGTGGTACACTAGACGTGCGGGCACGCACCATCAGCGATGAGATGGCTATCGCCGCTGCCGAGGCGATGGCGCAGATGGCCGAGGAGAAGGGCCTCAGCGAGGAGTACATCCTGCCGCGTATGGACGAGTGGGAGGTCTTCCCCCGGCAGGCGGCGGCGGTGGCTGTGAAGGCCGTCGAGCAGGGTTTGGCCCGCTTGCCTACCACCTACGAGGAGGAGCTGGAGCGTGCCACGCAGATCATCCGCGCCGCGCATGAGATGACGGAAGTGCTGCAACGCGAGGGCTTCATCCCTCCCAAACCGAAGGAAGAGGAGTAGGGCCACATGCATGACCTGATTGTGCTGGGCGGCGGCCCGGCCGGGCTGACCGCCACCATGTACGCCATTCAAAAACGTCTTGATGTGCTCCTCGTCACCCGCGACTTGGGCGGCAAGACCAACCTGCATCTGCAGCTGCCGTTTGTCGAGCGGCACATGGTGATTAACGGCGATGAGGTCATTAACCGCTTCACCCGCGAGATTGAGTACCTTGACTTCGTGCTCAAGATGGACAATGCCGAGCGCGTGGAGCCGATAGAAGGCGGTTATCGCGTTTACCTTTCCAGCGGCGGGACAGAGGAGGCCCGCGCCCTGATTGTGGCGACGGGTGCTAAAGGGCAGCTGCTGAACGTCCCCGGTGAGCGCGAGTTCATGATGCGCGGGCTGTGCTACAGCGCCGTCAGCTACGCTCAGCTCTTTATCGACCGCACGGCAGCGGTGGTAGGCTGCGGCGACCTTGCCTTGCGTGCCACCGCCGAACTGGCGCGGGTAGCGCGTCATGTAACGCTCATCGCGGAGGAGTGTGAGCTACCCGATGCGCCTTTGACGCGCAAGCTGCGCACTATGCCCCACGTGGAGTTCCTAATGGGCTACCGCGTCAAAGAGGTCAAGGGTGATGTCTATGCCCGCAGTGTTGTGGTCTCCGGCGCGGATGTCGACCGCGAGATCGAGGCGGATGCCATTTTTGTGGAGCTAGACCTCATCCCGCGCTCACAGGTGGTGGCGCATTTGGTGGAATTGGATGAGAAGGGGCGCATCAAGGTTAATGCCCGCAATGAGACCAGCCGGCCGGGCATCTTTGCTGCCGGCGACGTGACCGATAGCTACGCCGAGCAGGTGTTGATTGCCATCGGTGAAGGGGCCAAGGCGGCGTTAAGCGCCTATGAGTATCTGCTGGAATTAGAGGCAGAGGAAGCAGTTAGCCGTTAGCACCCTGCTGCAAGAGGCGCTTTCTGGACATCATCCCCAACCCCCTCTCCGTTGCTTCGCTTATGGGAGAGGGATGGCAGCGCGTAGGCTCGACGGGGTGAGGTCGTGAGGCGCACACTTTCATTGGCAACCCTGTTGGCAGCAGGGTCGCACAGGAAGGCATAGGCAGGCCGGGGATGCAAGTCCCCGGCTTTTCGCTTCCCCCAGCGACGATTTGGCTTATAATGGAGAGAGATGAGCCTTGGATGTTCATGGGCATAGGGAGACCTCATGGCAATACCAGACTTTCAAACGATCATGCTGCCACTGCTCTGGGTAACCAGCGATGGACAAGAGCACTCCTTACAAGAGCTTGTGGAAAGACTCGCTGAGGAGTTCAACCTGACAGAGGATGAATTGGGGCGTCTCCTCCCCAGCGGTAGGCAAACAACGTTCAGCAATCGTGTTGGGTGGGCAAAGACTTATTTGGCAAAGGCGGGGCTGTTGGAAATAACTCGCCGCTCATACTGTCGGATAACTGAGCGGGGGATAGAGGTGCTTAGGAGTAACCCACCCAAAATAGACGTGAGGTATTTAGAGCAATTTCCGGAGTTTTTAGAATTCCGGCGGAGCGAAAGACGCTCAAAGGAGATAGTGGAGAGCACCCCTGAAGAGGTTCTGGATGAAGCATACCAAGAGATGCGGAATAATCTGGCGCAAGAACTGCTGGACGCTATAAAACAAAGTCCGCCGTCCTTTTTCGAACGGGTGGTTGTGGAATTATTGGTGAGAATGGGATACGGCGGCTCGCATCAAGATGCAGCCCGCGCAGTTGGACGAGCCGGAGACGAGGGAATAGACGGGGTTATTGATGAGGATAGGTTGGGCCTTGATGTGATCTATATCCAAGCCAAAAGATGGGATAGCACTGTCGGCAGGCCGGAGATACAGAAGTTCGTCGGGGCCTTAATGGGTAAAAAGGCAAAGAAGGGCATTTTCATTACTACTTCAGCCTTTTCACCTGATGCAGTGAGTTATGTCTCAAACATAGACTATAAGATTGTGCTGATCGATGGTACGAGGTTAGCAGAACTAATGATCGATTATGATGTGGGAGTAAGCACTGTAACGACGTATCAGATCAAGAAGGTAGATAACGATTATTTCGGTATGGTCTAGCCCCTATTTCGCTGTGCTTACGCTTGTTTCCGCACCAGCCTGACCAAGTTCCATCTGGGGAAAGGATGGCAGCGATGAACCAAACAGCGGCCCCGGTCATAGAGACATTCCGCAAGGTGGTCACGCTCAAGGATGGAGCGCGGGTGCTGTTCCGCCCCCTCACCGCCGAG
>DAOTYL010000295.1:0-6455 GCA_034434955.1 Anaerolineae bacterium
AGACGTGTGCCGCTTCCCATGCGCAGCGGCGCAACGTATACATCGGCGGCGGCAAGATAGGGTTGGATGTGGGGCACGGCGCCTGTGAGGAGAATGCCTGGTCTGCCGCGCAGCGCATCCAGACGAAGGTGCGGCTTTTGCCCGACAATGACAAAGTGCGCATCGGGAACGCTCCGTCGGATGCGCGGCAAGATGCTCTCTGCAAACCACAGCACGGCATCCACATTGGGGCGGAAGTCCATCTTGCCCGTGAAAACCAGAGCAGGGTGTGGGATGTCTGCCGGAGGCCACTTGGTCGCATCGTAAGCCGCTACATCGATGGCGTTAGGGATGATGGCTACCGGCGTAGAGGGGCTTAGCTTACCCAGTAACTGAGCGTCGGTCTGTGAGCAGGCGAAAATGTAATCGGCGGCGCGGCAGACGGCGGCCTCAAAGCGCTTCAAGCGCTGCGCCTGTACAATGGAGTAAAGCGCCTGATGCCAGCGACGCACAAGGCGCACATCCTGCCGCGCGATGCGCGCTTGAAGAGCGTATTCGGCATTCGTGGCATCGTAGATCAGCAAGGTGTCGGATGTCCCATCTCCGAGGACGGAGCGCGCCGGTCGGAGATAGGTGGCCATCTCAAGGCCCCCGAAGTGGATCGCCCGGAAATGCTCACGGTTTAGAAGGCCATGCAAGGCGTCTAGGAGTGACGGCGACCACAGACGGCGGGCCATGTCAGCGTGCCCGACAAGCAGATCGAGCAGGCGCTGGCGTAAGGTGCGTAGCGGGGCAGGCACGGTGGTGACGGATGTACACAGATCGGCGAGGGGGGTCTCAACGTAGGGCGGCTGTCCCTCTTCGACAAAAGACAGCAAGGTGATGGCGTACCCTCGTTGCGCTAGCCCTTTGATAAGGCCAAAGTTGCGCAGCGCTCCTCCTTGATGGGGCGGGTAAGGCAATTGCGGAGTGAGGAATAAGAGGCGCTCGTTCATCATCCCTCCAGCGTGCGCTCGTAGAGGGCAAGCGTTTGGCGGGCAGTCTCAGCCCAGCTGAACATGGCTGCGCGTTGCAAACCGCGTTGGCGCATCTCGGCAGCAAGGTCGCTATCGGTCAACACGCGACGCAGCGCCTCGGCGATCTCGCTTGCATCGTGGGGATTGACCAGCAGGCCAGCTTCGCCCACCACCTCCGGCAACGATGAGCAGTTGGAAACTATCACTGGTGTCCCACAGGCCATTGCTTCCAGCGACGGCAGGCCAAATCCCTCATAAAACGAGGGCAGGCAGAAGACCGCTGCTCCGCTGTACAGTGCAGGCAGGTCGGCGGGATCGGCCGACCCATACCAGATCACCCACTGTTCCAGGGCGAGGTCCTTGCACAGGGTAAAGACCTCTTCGTCCAGCCAACCGCGCTTACCGACGACAACGAGCGGTGGAGCATCGGGGAGGATGGTGCGTAAGTGGGCGTAGGCGTGCAGCAGGCCATTGATGTTCTTGCGCGGCTCAATAGTACCCACAAACAAGATGTAGCCTGTCGGCAAGCTGCGTTTTGCCCGTAGCCGTTTCACCTCTTCCGGTGGGATCGGGTGGAATTGTTCGCCTGCCGCCTCCGCTATGACGGTGATCTTCTGCGGTGGCACATTGAGCAGGTCAAGCAGATCGGCGCGTGTGGCCTCTGAGACGGCGATGATGGCATCGGCGCGGGCGACGGCGGCGGCGATCTGGTTGTTGTAGTAGCGGCGGCTTGCGGCGGTAAGGAACTGCGGGTAGCGCAGGAAAGCGAGATCGTGCACCGTGATCACCGAGCGGTAGCGTCCGTCCAGTGGGGGGATGAAGTCAGGGCTGTGCAACAGGTGAAGGCGCAGGGGTGCGATCTCTACCGCCAGCGCCAACCGCTCAAAACGATGGTGTGCAGGCGTCCAGCAGCGAATGCGGCGCTGGTCGGGGGTGATGGCAAGGTTGCGCGTGTCTTTGCGACTGTGCAGAATGAGAAACTCGTGCGCTGGCTCAAGCGCTGCCAGTGCGCGGATGAGATGCTGGGTATACTGAGCAATGCCCCCCTGAGTGTAGTAGGTCAGGCGGGCATCGATGCCGATACGGGCCATGCCATCTCCTTGACGGTGCAAAATGTACCGCACTACACGGCCAGTATACCGCTCGCCCTTTAAAGGACAAAGGATGAGAAGAGGCCCCCTGGAGAAGCTATTAGGCCGTAGATAGGTATAGTGTAAGGAGGCGTGCGTAGATGGACTTTGCGCTCAGTGATATGCACCGTCGGGCGGCTGAAGTAGCCCGGCGCTTCGCCCAGACGGAGATTGCTCCCACGATCAAGGAGTGGGATCGGCGTCAGGAAATGAACCCCGCCCTCTTGCCGCGCATGGCTGAGTTGGGCTTGCTGGGCATCTGTATTCCGGTACGCTATGGTGGTCAGGGTTTTGATTACATCACGCTGGGGTTGGTGTGCGAGGAGCTGGAGCGCGTAGACACTTCCCTGCGTGTGGTGATGTCCGTGCATGTGGGGCTGTGCAGCTTGGCCCTCTTACAGTGGGGTACTGAAGAGCAGAAGCAGCGCTTTCTCGTCCCACAGGCACGCGGCGAAAAGGTTGCCGGTTATGCTCTCACCGAGCCGGGGCATGGTTCAGATGCGGCTCACTTGGAGACAAGCGCCCGCCGTCAAGGGAATGTCTATATCCTGAACGGCGAAAAAATGTGGATCAGCCTCGCTAGCAAGGCCGATCACTTCTTGCTCTTTGCCCGTACCGATCCCGACGCTGCCAAAGCTGCCGATGGGATCAGCGCCTTCCTGATCACACGCGACATGAAAGGGGTGACCACTGGCGACATTCAGGGCAAACTAGGTGTGCGTGCCGGTTCTACTGGATGGATCGCGCTGCAGGATGTGGCGGTGCCACTGGAAAATCGCATCGGGGAAGAGGGAGAAGGCTTCAAGATCGCCATGAGCGCCCTTGATAACGGGCGCTATACGGTAGCAGCGGGTGCTACGGGCCTCATCCGCGCTTGCCTTGAGGAATCGTTAGCGTATGCCCAAGAACGCCGTACCTTTGGCAGGCCCCTTGCCGAGCATCAACTCATTAAGCAGAAGTTAGCCTACATGGCGCTCTGGTATGATACGGCCCGTCTGCTCTACCTACGTGCAGGCTGGATGAAGAACCGGGGTCTGCGCAACACCCGCGAGACCAGTCAGGCCAAGTGGTATGCCACAGAGCATAGCGTTAAGGCGGCATTGGAGGCCGTTCAGCTTCACGGGGCGTATGGCTATTCGGATGAGTACAACGTAGAGCGCTATCTGCGTAACAGCAAAGGCGCGGTGATCTACGAGGGAACGAGCGAAATCCATCAGCTGATGCAGGCTGACTATGCGTTGGGTTTCCGTAAAGACCGGCCTCTCCGTTGCGAGTTGCCTGCCTATGATGCAGAAGAGTGGCAGAGAGACAGTTGAATAGCAAACGGCCACAGCCCTTTTTGACTGTCCGAGTGCGCCGATTATACTTATCAGCGCATTCTCATGTCCGCACCATGTTGAGGAGACACACCCATGTTATACGGCCGCAAGCCTGAGGAAGAGGTGCGCTTTGAATTGTTGACCTGGGGGATGACCCTTGTCGCTGCCGCCGTCATGTACGTCCTCTTCCGCACCACGCTCCCCTCACTGATGCTCTTTATCCCCGGCTTGATCCTGCTCGGCTCAGCCATTTTTCAGGACTTACAGCCTGACTGGCATGCAGGATGGCCTACCTACCTGCTGGCGATCTTCGCGGTGGGGATCGGGCTGGCGGGCATCGTCAACTCGTTGCTGGGCGAAGTGGTGAAGCTCCCCCCTGCGCTGTGGCTGGTCATTACCGCTACTGAACTAGGGGCCATCCTCATCGCCAAGGCGCTTTACGACCCATCGCTTGGCGCCCGCTAACCACCGTTTGCCCGGGATTATTTGAGCGGGCGTTGCCACGATTGGATCACCAAGCACGTGAGTGTGTCGTTGACGCCCTGCATGGAGCGGATGCGCATCACCGCCTCGTTGATGGCCTCCAAGTCCTTACCGTCCACCTCCAGCACGCAATCATACGGCCCGTGAATGAGGTTGGCTTCCTGTATCCGCCCCTCCTCCTTTAGAGCTTGCATCAGTCGTGCGGTCTCTTGGGGACTGACCTTGAGCAGGACAAAGGCCCGCATTGTGCCACCTCCTGGGGCCCTCAATATGCCCCCCCTTACGCCTCCTCATGAGCGGCGAGAAAAGCACTCAACTCATGCACGATCTCCTCTATCTGGTCGCCCAAGCCCTTGATTTGGGCCAACTCGCGCAACGTGCCCCAGTACGGCTCGCCGCAACGGATGCACACAATCCCACGCTCGGCGAGAAACCCTACAGCCTGAGGGTATTGTTCAACCAGCGTCTCAACGTCGATATCGGCGTCCAAGTTCATCCCAAGCGCTCCTCCGCTCTCATTTTGCTCCTTTACTTGATTAGATGTCCCTGAAACAGGTGCGTTGCATGAGAGCCGCGCTACGGCTTAACCGTGTTGCGAATTCATGGCCGGCGGGGTAGAATGCGCAGCCGATGGCATGGTCATCATGGTATCCATATGTGCAGCAGGCGGCGGAGCGTTCGGCCGCTTTTTGCTGTCAGAGGCGGAACAAGGTCGGGCATAAGGGACAGTGGGCGGTCAGGAACAGATGAGCCTCGGGAGGATTCCCCGGTGGGTATGGGCTGTCGCGGCGAGCATGTTTGCGATCATGGCCCTGTTGACTGCGCTGTTGGTAATCCTGCCGTCTGCGCCGATCCAGCGCGTGCTGGGTGGCTCCTATGGAGTGCTCGACCGCAACCAGCCCTCCTATTACTACCCCGACGGATTGCTGATCAGCCTTGCTGAAGGCAGCGAAGCAGCACGGGTACGTGTGAGAGACATCCCGCGCGAGACGTTCATTGCCGATCGGGCAGGGCGAAAGTGGCAGGTTGCCCACGCTGCGCTAGCCGATCATCTTGTCCCTCTTAGTCCACTCTACGTCATTGAGGTGCAAGGAGAGGGGCGGATCGTTGCGGAGGTGAGCATCGCTGCCAGTGCGGAGACCCTGGCGCAGGTCGATCTCTACGCCTGGGACGAGCGCACTGGTGCGTGGGTGTTTGTCCCTGCTGTGCTGAATGCAGGCCATCAGGCGCTTGCTTTCCGTCCGCAGAGGACGCCGATCAACGTGATGGCCGTGCAAGTGAGACCCACAACGTTTGTGGCAGGTGCAGTGGTGAGCGCCGATACAGACGATGTGGGGGCATCCTACGGACTGGCGCTCCTTGCGGGGGTAGCGGTGGATGCAGCCGGTAACCTGAACGGAAAGCCCGCAGCATCGCAGGCCTCCACCGTATTGCCGCTGGTCGTCAACCCCTCAGAAGGGTTCACGGCCTATCAAGACGCCAGTGCCAGCAGTGTGCTGATCCAACGGCTCGTGGCGTTGGCTTCCTCTTATGATGGGCTTGCCCTCGACTTTACACCGGGCACTGGCTACGCGAGCTTCGTGGCAGCGTTGGCCGAACGTCTCCACGAGCACGGCAAACGTTTGGATCTCATCCTACGCAGCACGGCGCTGGCGGGAGCCGATCCGGCAGCATTGGCGCTGGCCGCCGATCGTCTGTGGTTGGCTCCGGGCAACCATCCGGCGGATTACCTACCGGGCGGCGCGGTTGAGCGTGCGCTGGACAGCCTTACGCGTCAGGTTTCTCGCACTCAGATCGGGCTGCTGGTGAACGCCTACGATGTGGATGCTATTGGAGGGCTTGCCTTCACTACCTCCCTCGCTGAAGCTACCGCCCACTTTGGCCATGTTGAGGCTGTGGTGGGCTATCTCGACCCTGACCAACCACGAGTCGCAGCAGGCAGTAGCCTCCCTCTTGCTTTGAGCGGATCGGTCGAGGCATTGGGCTATGACGATGCGCTGGGGATGTACTACCTGATCTACCGCGATGAGGGCGGGACGCAACACCACGTTTATCTTGCCACTGCGCAAGCCGTCAGGCGCAAGCTGGAGTGGGCGCGTCGCTATGCATTGGGAGCGGTGGGCGTTGAAGGCTTGGCAAAGGCCGATAGCCCTGCCTATCTCACTGATGGGCTGAGTGCCTTCCTCGGCGAGCAGCCGCTTGGCCCCCCACCCCCGCTCCAGATCGTTTGGCAAGCACGGGACGAATCGGGCGTGCTGCTGGCCGAAGAAGCAGGCGACCTTTCGCTGAAGCAATATCTGTGGCAAGTTCCCCATCAGGCGGGCCGTTATACCATCGGAGCGCTTTTGCGCGGCGGGGGGTGGGAGATCACGCTGGGCGAGATCGCTGTTGAAGTGGTCAGGTGATGCCCCAACGAGATGCAGTAGAGGCGATGCGCGGGCCTTTGATGAATGGAGTTCCGACTGGTTGGCGGATGCGCCTTGCGGCGTTAGGCCGTACCCGCTTGAGTATCCATCACGCCCTGCTTG
>DAOTYL010000296.1:0-5505 GCA_034434955.1 Anaerolineae bacterium
TCGCGCTCAGAAGGGGTGTTGGCTTCAGAGTGACGGTCGCCTTGCTCAAAGACGATCACACCAGCGCGGCTGATGTTGAGGCGCAGCGCCTCTGCGGGATCGCGGTCGGGGTCCACCACGCGATAGGTGATCTTACCGCCGCTATAGCGCTCGTACTGCTGCATCCAAATCTCGGCTTCCTCGCGTAGGTCGATCATCTGCTCGGTGAAGAAGCCGGTAGCCTGCACTTCACCGTCAAGGTCCCGCAACAGGTCAATAGAGGCCTGCGAAAGCCGATACTGTTGCCCTTCGCTCACATCCAGCGGGGGGATTTCGGCCTCTCGGATGACAACGTAGAGCGCCACAATGAAGGCCACAAAGAAGAGGCTCAACAGCGCCGTGGTGAGGCCGTACTGTCCGACCCGCCCGGTGAAGGCCTTGACCAGCGCTTGGGGGTCAATCAAGATGAAGCCGGCCAGCCCAACCAGTGCCACGCCCAGCGCCACCCAGCTAACGGTGGTGAAACGGTTTTCGGGTGTCACAATCAACGCCACGACGGTGACCAGCAGAGCAAGGAGGCCAATGCCCAATGCTGCCCAACGCAACGCACTGCGACTGATGCGGATAGAGTTCAAGCGGTTCACGCGCTCCACCTCCTTGTGCTTAATATCTGCGTTGCCAGGAAGAGCGCAATCACGATCAAGCCGATGAAATAGGCAATATCCAGCGGGTTGATCAAAGCGCGATGGACCATGTTCTGGAAGTGGCTGGTGATGGACAGTTCGCGCAGGATGTCGTTGACGGTCATGTTGTTGAATACGCGTGTGACCACCTGTGCCAGCCACAACACGATCAGGATGCCCATTGTGATCATGAAAGAGACAAGCTGATACTGGGTGGTGGCCGAAGCCAACACACCAATGGCCAGCGTTGCGCCGCCCATCAGCCAGAGGCCCAGATAGCCCGTCAGGATCAGGCCGGGGTCCGGGTTGCCGCGCAGCAAAAGGATGGCAGGTTGCGCTGCTGTAGCGAGGATGAACACGGTGAACACGGCCCAAACGGCCAGCCACTTGCCGACGACGATCTCCCAGTCGCGCACGGGCGCTGTGAAGAGCAGTTCATGCGTGCCGGTGCGCAGTTCCTCAGAGATAAGGCGCATAGTCAGCGCTGGGGCAATGAAGATCATGAGGAAGACCATCGGCGAGAGCATTCCGATCATGCTGGGCTCGGCAAAGCCCTCGTTCATGGTGACCAGCGAGAGCGAGAAGAACCCTCCGGCGAGGAACAGCCACACTGCGCCGATCAGATAGACGATAGGTGAAACGAAGTATAAGTTGAACTCATGCTTGAAGATCAGCCACAGGGTGCGCAACGAACGGGTGATTTCCTGCATTGCCTACCCCTCCGCCTCTGATTGGAATTCGGTTTCATCGGTCGTGAGTTGCAGGAAAATATCCTCAAGAGACATGTCCAGCGAACGCAGTTCCAGCAGATCCCAGCCGTTACCGACAATGGCCGAGGCGACTGCCGGACGTACCTCTCTCTCTGGACTGGTATAGACTTCAAGGCCACGCGCATCGGCCCGCACGTCGTTTACGCCAGGCAGCGTGCGCAGGAGGGTTACCACTTGCTCAATGGGAGCATTGCCCACGCGCACCAGAAAACGCTGTGCACTCTGCAGACGTGCCGAAAGCTGCTGCGGAGCGTCCTCGGCGATGATGCGCCCCTTGTTGATGATCAGCACCCGTGAGCAGAGCTGCTCTACCTCGGAGAGGATGTGCGTGCTGAGCAGCACGGTGCGATCTCGCCCCACCTGTCGGATCAACTCACGTACCTCGCGCACCTGTGCCGGGTCAAGGCCGATGGTCGGCTCATCCAAGATGAGGACCTTAGGCTCGTGGACGAGGGCCTGCGCTAGCCCCACACGCTGACGCATCCCCTTGGACAACGTGGCGATCATGCTGTCGGCCCGCTCAAGCATGTCTACCATCTCCAGCACCTCGCCGACACGTTCAGAGCGCTGGGGGTTGCGCAAGCCGTGCAGGCTCGCCATGTAGTCTACGTACTGCCAAACGGTCATCTCCTTGTAAAGGGGGACCGTTTCCGGCATATAGCCTATATGCCGTTTGGCTTCAAGCGGATGCTCCACAACGTCCACACCGGCGACTAACGCCCGTCCTTCGTTGGGCGGCATGTAACCGGTAAGGATGCGCATGGTGGTCGTTTTACCCGCCCCATTGGGGCCGAGGAAACCCACTACCTCACCCGCCTCAGCGTGGAAGGAGAGGCCATCAATGGCCTTAAAGCTGCCATAGTACTTCGTCAGACCCTCAACTTGTATCATCCCCGCATCTCCTTGACGCTTGCTCTCAAAGCACCTAGTAACGGGTGCAATGGGGGCTTTCACAGGCAAACAAACAGCGCCTTGCAGCACCCACTAGCCGATCTAAGAGGCATCGCTGGTGAGCCACGGCGCTATCATCAGTGGAGGTGATGATACATCCCCCTATCGCGGTTTGTCAAGGTAGGTCAGATCGGGCCGCATGACGACAAGAATGTGTTGGCGAAAAGGGCGAGGACGGATTCACCGTACCTCGCCCTTGCGAGATTCGCCTTGCGAGATTACGCCACTTCGAGCTGCACGGCGGCGTTGGGATCGACCTTGATCCCCGGCCCCATAGTTGAGGTCACAACCACCTTGCGGATAAACGATCCCTTGACCGAGGGCGGGCGCGCCCGCCGCACGGCGTCCATCAAGGCGGCGAAGTTCTGAAGCAGGGCGTCAACCGAGAAGCTGGCTTTGCCGATCGGCACGTGCAAGTTGCCCGTGCGGTCGTTGCGGAACTCCACGCGGCCTGCGCGTGCCTCCTGAATGACGCGCGGCACGTCCTCCGGTGCGACTACTGTGCCGCTCTTGGGGCTGGGCATCAAGCCGCGTGGGCCAAGCACCTTACCCAAACGCCCGATCTTGCGCATCATATCGGGGACGGCAATGGCCACATCAAAATCGGTGAAGCCATTGGCGATCTGGTCGATCACCTCATCACCGGCGACGATGTCTGCTCCCGCCCGCTCGGCGATATCAGCGGCCTCGCCCTCGGCAAAGACAAGGACGCGCACCGTCTTGCCCAGGCCCGCGGGCATGACAATCGCATCGCGAACCTGCTGCTCGGCTTTGCGTGGGTCGATCCCCAGACGGATGTGCACCTCAACTGTTTCATCAAACTTGGCGTTAGCAAACCGCTTCACCAGCTCCAACGCCTCGCGTGGTGAGTAGAGCCTGTCGCGATCGTACTGCTTCAGGATGTCTGTGAAGCGTTTCCCATGTTTAGCCATTTGTCATACTGCTCCTTGTGGTTTTAGCAGGATGCTTGTGAGAGCATCCCTCCCACTATGGGGATAGTAGTGAGGCCTCGGCGAAACACCTAGTCCTCGACGATGGTCACGCCCATGCTGCGGGCAGTGCCTTCCACCTGCTTGATGGCGGCTTCCAGATCATAGGCATTGAGGTCAGGCATCTTGATCTGGGCGATCTCGCGAATTTGCGCGCGGGTGAGCTTCCCTACTTTGGTACGGTTCGGCTCAGCAGAGCCTTTCTCAATGCCCAACGCCTTGCGGATCAGCGATGCCGTTGGGGGTGTCTTGAGCACAAACTTAAAGGACTGATCCGAGTAGATCGTGATCTCCGCCGGGATGATGTCGCCGATGCGGTTGGCCGTGCGGGCGTTGTATTCCTTGCAGAACTGCATCAGGTTGATGCCGTACTGCGCCAGCGCGGGGCCGATGGGCGGCGCGGGGTTGGCCTTTCCAGCCTCGATCTCCAGTTTGACGACAGCGACAACCTTTTTAGCCATGACGTCGTTTCTCCAGATTTAGTATGCATAGGGGACAGCCCATCTCCGTCGCTAGCGATAGACTTCCCCCTATCCCTGCTCCGGGTGCAGGGAAACCCTCCTTCTACACCTTCTCAACCTGCAGGAAGTCCAGCTCCACCGGCGTTTCCCGTCCGAAGAACGAGACCATGACGCGCACTTTGGAGCGCTCCATGTCTATGGAGTCGACCAGCCCCACAATGTCGTTGAACGGCCCATCGATAATGCGCACACGTTGGCCAGGCTTGAAGGTTACCTTAAGCACTGGCGCCTCGGCCTCCATACGCTTCATGATCTGCGCCACTTCCTGCTCGGAGAGCGGCGTGGGTTTGTCCCCCATCCCCACGAAGCCCGTCACGCCGGGTGTGTTGCGCACCACATACCAGGAGTCCTCATCCATGATCATCTTGACGAGGATGTATCCGGGGAAGACACGGCGCTCCACCACGCGCCGCTTGCCCTCTTTGATCTCGATCTCCTCCTCCGTGGGGACGATCACGTCGAAAATCTTATCCTGCATGCGCATCGTCTCAATGCGCTGCTCAATGGCATGGCGCACCTTGTTCTCATAACCGGAGTAGCAGTGCACAACGTACCACTGTGGGTGCTTCTCAGCAGCGTCACCAAAGCGCTCTTCATCGGTCGTGCCATCGTTAAGCGGCGCCTCGGCTGGTGGCAGCTCACCGCCGATGGGTTCCTCCGCCTCTGACTTCTTCTTTCTGGCTGCCATAACCCTACATCTCCCTCAAACAACTCCTGTACTGCCACCGGAAGGCTTACACGCCTCCCGCCTAGACCAACAGGGCAGCCAACTGCCGGAAGAGCAGGTCAAGGATTCCAAGAAGGATGGCGAAGACAAGAGTGGTGCCCAGCACGATCAGCGTCAGACGAACCACCTCCTGACGGGTGGGCCAGGTTACCTTGCGCAATTCATCGCGCGTGTCCTGAAAGTAGCGGATGATGGCGTTTTGGCTCTGGGCGCCCTTGTGGGGCACTTCCATCTTTTTCCTGCTCGCCGATTGTCGCCCGGCCTGACGCACATCGGGCCGCCCCTCTCTGTGTTCTGGTTTGCGTGCCACGTTGCTTCCCCTGTGGTAAAGCCTCTTCACTGCCCTATTGTTAGGATGGCCGCTTACAGTTCAAGACACCGCCATAAGGACGGTGTCTTGAGCGAAGCTATAGGCAGGCGAGGCAGGACTCGAACCCGCAACCTACGGTTTTGGAGACCGTTGCTCTGCCAATTGAGCTACTCGCCTGTGGCCCCATGCTCTGTGGCACATTATACCACAAAGCAGGTCCGCCTGACTACCGCCTACTTCGTCTCACGATGCAGCGTGTGATGGCGACACCGTGGGCAGTATTTCCTGAACTCCAGACGTTGTGGGTCGTTACGCCGGCTTTTTTCCGTCGTGTAGTTGCGCTCGTGGCACTCGGTGCATTCCAGCGTAATGACCACTCGAGTTTCTTTCTTGGCCATGTTTCTACCGATTCAGGCACGAGAGACCAGATTGACCAGCCTGCCCGTGCAGCTAGTTATTCCAGAATCTCGGTGATGACGCCCGCGCCGACGGTGAGGCCGCCCTCGCGGATGGCGAACTTGGAGCCTTTCTCCAGTGCGACGGGCTTCTGCAGCTCCACGAAGAGGTTGACGTTG
>DAOTYL010000297.1:0-6921 GCA_034434955.1 Anaerolineae bacterium
GGGCAGCAGCCCCACCGCAAGCAAGATGACGGTTGCAAGGCGCGTCATCGCCCCGCCGAGGCCCCCCATGCCGGGCAGCGGCTTGCCGAGGCGGAAGCCCATCACCACCCCGCGTGCAATGAGCAGCCAGAAAGCCAATCCGGCGGGCAGGAAGAACTTGAGGAATGCCTCGCGCACCACCCCCAGCGCAAAGGGGATCGCCACGGGCACAAGCAGCCACAACGCCACCAGCCCCAGGCGCTCGCCGAAGTGCAAGTAGCGGCGCGGCTCTTCAGGCGGAGGGAACAACCCCACGATCCCCAGCAACAGGAGGGGGATAAGACCCCCACGTGCCGCATCGGGAGGTGTCGTCAGGCCGTAGGCGATGGCCGTACCGGCCTGCTCCAGCCCGACCAGCGGCGCAGGGACACGCGGCCACGTCGTGACCTGACGGATAGCGGCAGGCAGCCACGGCACATAGAGCACCAGCGCGGCGAACTGCAGGGCGGCCCATGTCAGCAGGCCGTGCCGTTTGCGCGGACGGCCCAGCAGCCATATCAGGAAGACGAGCGACTCGGCGAGCAGCACAAAGGGAAAGGTGTAGTGGGTGTAAAGCCCTGCCGCATTGACTAGCGTATAGGCGACAAGGATGAGAGCAGCGCGGCGTGGGCGGAAGCGCCCTGCCGTCATTTCCGCGGGGATAGTGAGCACAGCAGCGGTGAGCCACACCGAAGCGGCGCTGAACAGCGCCAGCAGGGCGTACATACGCGCTTCTTGGGCGTACCACACCTGAAAGGGGTTAACAGCCACCAGCAAAGCCGCCAACGCTCCGGTGGGACGCTCAAAGAAGCGGGTGCCGATGGCGTATACCAACGCCACCGTCAGCACGCCCGCCAGCGCTGAAAACATGCGCAGCGCCAGCTCGCTGCGGCCCACAAGGTCTTCCCAGCCTGCCAGCAGAATATAGTAGCCCGGCGGATGGATATCGCGGGCGGCGGCGGCAACGATCTCGCGAACGGGCTGCGCAGCGGCGTAAGCCGAATTGCCCTCATCGTACCAGAGCGATTGGGCATCTATGCGCCAGAAGCGCAACGCTGCGGTAAGGGTGAGGATGAGCGCCAGCAGGATGAGCCAGCCTGCTGGTGCAGAGCGGCTATCCTCGCAGCGGTCTGTTTGTGGCTTCATGCGATCAGCACTTCCCTCATCCGTGCGGCATAAGATATGCTCTCGGCGCAGAATTGGCATCGGTTTTCATGGGTGCTATCTCCTTGTCTGGCGATTCATCACCTGCCATGATCTACAGGGCGAGAGCGGCGCAGACGATAGGCAGCCAGTCCGCTGCCGGTCAGCAGGGCTACGCCGATCAGCACCCAGGGCCACAGCAGCGGATCGCGCCGCACGATGAAGCGCTCGATCCGTGCGCCCGCCTGCGGGGTGATCTCCACCTCATGCCGCCCATACCTGCCGCGCCAGATGCACCCTGAGTGGCAGTCCCGTAAAGCGATGCCGTCTACCGTCACGTTCAGCGCCTGCCCGACAACGTGGAGAGAAGTGCCAGAGAAAACAAAGAGCGCCGGCTCTGCGCCGTCGGCGGCCTGCCGTGCGCGGCCTAGCTCGTGCGGCCAAGGGGACCACCCCTTGCCATAGGTCACCGCCCAGTGATCGGCGGGGTAGTTGCCCGCATACATCACGGGTGTTTGGTTGGCGTACTCACGCATGGCATCATACACGGGCATGAGGTTAAAGTCGGGGTCGGCCATCTGGAAGTAGGCTTCCGGTCGGCGCTCGCGCAGCCACTCGTCATCGGGACGCTTGAAGTACCAGAAAGCGATCACACCCACCCAGGGCCACTCCTCCTGCGCCCGCTGATAGGCCAGTGGCGCATAATCAGCCTGCCGCTCCAGCGTCACGCGCCCGTAGCGCGGCTCTACATCGGGCGGAGCCGCATTCCAGTTCACCTCGCTGATCCACATCGCCTTGTGGGCGTCCCCGTTGCGCACCATGATATCGCGGATGAGGAGGGGACGGGCGTAGTTGACGACAAAAGGCCGCGTGCGGCGGTCAGTGGGGCCGGACCAGAGGCCATAGCCCTGCACGGAGAGGATGTCAAAACAGGCAGCGGCCCCGGCGTCATACATGCGCTGAAGGAAGATGTAGTCGCTGAGGTCACGGCCCGAGAGTTCAACGGTGGGAGCCAGTGGGCCGCTCAACACCACCGCATTGGGATCGGCAGCCTTGATGGCGCGGTAGGCGCGGCATAAGAGGTCGGTGTAGGCCTCCGGATCAACCGGCTGCTCACCCCATTCTGGGTAGATGTTGGGTTCGTTCCACACCTGATAGAAGCGGATGCGCCCCCGATAGCGCGTGGCGACGGTCGCCGCAAAGCGGGCAAAGTCGTCAAAATCATCGGGCGGGGCGAAAGCGCCCGCAGCATCGCCGGCGGCACGGCTCCAATCAGGGGGGCTGCTGAGGCGGGCGATGATCTGGACACCGTAGCGTTCGGCGAGGCCCACAATGTGATCGTACTTGGCCCAGGCGTCTATGCCCTGCGGATCATTGCGGCGGTCCACAAAGTCGCCGCGCCCGTGAATCTCAATATCCTCCCAGGGGAACTCCTGCCGTATCCAGCGGAAGCCCGCCGCGGTGATGAGGCGTAGGGTCTCCTCACGCTTGGACGGCTCTACCTCCAGATGCAGGAAGGTGTTGATGCCAAAGGGGTTGACGCCGTTGTAGTTGATCTCGGCATAGGGGTCTAGTGCCAGCGGCGGATGAGTGAGGTTGAGGGCCAATTGCGCCACGCCGCGCAGTTGTGCCAGTGGCTCTTCCTCGCCGGTGAGAGAGAAGCCCCAACTGTACCACTGTCCTTGCATCGCATAGCCTGCTGCTCCCAGCGCTGTGAGAGCGAGCAGGATCGCAGTGAGGATAAACCGTCTCCGCATGAGATGCGATTATAACCCCAAACCCCGCTAACCTCACCCCGCCGTGCGGCGCTTGAACGGGTTCCACAGCCCTATGCGCGGCACCACGTAGAGCACGATCAGCGTCATGGTCATCACCACCACCACCACGTAGGCCAGGGCAGCGCCCATCGCCCCCATGTAGAAGACGAAGGGGATGGTGATCACAAAGCGCCACAGCACCTCGGCCACGCTGTAGAACGTTGCCAACTGCGGTTGGCCAGCAGCCAGTGTTGCGCGGCGCACCCAGCGGAAGATGCTCTCCAACACCACACCGATCCCGAGGATGCGGATCAGGTTGGCGGCAGGTGCAAAGGCAGGCGGATAGAGAAGCCCCACTAGCCAGTCCGCCGCCACCGCCAGAAAGGTATAGACCGCCGTGCTGATGCCCAGCGTTGCCAGCATGTACTGTCGGATCAGGCGTTTCACCCGCTGGAGATTATCCACCGCCCATGCCTCGTTCATCTCCGGATAGATCACGTCGCTGACGGGCGCGGTGGGCATGGTGATCAGGCTGGCGGCGCTGCGTGCGATGCGGAAGAAACCCGCTTCGGCGGGTGGGCGCAACGCCCCGATGAGTAGGATGTCAATGTTTGACATGATGGCCTTGATGGACTGGGCAAAGCTAGTGTGGAAGGAGAAATAGAGAAAGCGTCGCCACGCGGCCCAGTAGCCTACGCTGCGCAGCGTCCCAACGTGCTTGAGGATCAGCCACAACCCCATCACCAGCCAGAGCAAAAAAGAGCAGGCGGCAGCAATCACATAGCCCAACATCACAGCGGCCACGCCGTAGGGAGCCAGCGCCACCAGCGCCGCCAGCAGAATCAAGCCGTTGACAAGGGTGCCGATCGCCAGCAGGTTGAAGCGCTTAAAGACGTTCAACACTGAGGAGAAGGTCTCCTCAAGCGTGGCGAAGGGGATCGTCCACAGGTAGATGAGGACCAACGAGCGCAACACCTCACGTTGCGGCGAGACCTCCACAGCCAGCGGGGCAAAGATAAGGGTGGCGACCAGTGTCGCCAGCATGAGCAAGACGTCGGCGCTGATCCCCACATAGAAGAAGGCCATCGCCTCCTGCTTCTCGCCGCGTGCCAAGGCGTTGCCCATAAAGCGGATGACGCCTTCGCCGGCACGGATGTCCATAAACTGTGTGATGGTGTTGACCACCGCAATGGCAATGACGATCAGCCCATAGCCATCCGCTCCCAGCAGGCGGGTGAGGATGATGGAAGTGACAATACTCAATGCCGTGGAGGACCAGTTGGCGATGAGCAGCACCGACGAAGCACGGAAGATGCGGCTGCGGGCCAGCCGCCCCGCAAGGTTTTTGATTCGCTCGCGCATCATGGGCGGTTTGCCTCCAGCAGCTCGCCATACAACGCTGCCACTCGCCGCGCAAGGTTGGCCCACGAGAGCTGCCGGGCGCGTGCCCGCGCTGCCTGCCCCATGCGGGCGCGCAGATCATCGTGAGACAGCAAGCGCAGCAGCGCCGCCGCGGCGGCCTGCGGATCGTTCTGCGGGACAAGCAAGCCTGTCTCGCCGTCAATGATGGCCTCCGCCGCGCCGCAATTGTACGTACCGATAGCCGGCTTGCCCGCCGCGCCCGCCTCCAGATACACCAGCCCCAGCCCCTCAAAGCTGCTGCCCTGATTCGCTGGCAGCAGCATAAACACATCAGCGCGTCGGTACCACGCTACCAGCTCGCCGAACGGCACACGGCCCGGCAAGTGGAAGTAATCAGCCATGCCGAGCGCGTCAGCGCGCTGCCGCAGCGCCTCAACATAAGCGGGCGCATCATCCAGGCTGCCGATGGCCACATAACGCAGGTGAGGGAACGCCTCACGCGCCAGCGCCACATGCTGCCCTTTGCGTGCCTTGAGTGCGCCAACCGTCAGCACCAGCGGCCCCTGTGCAGCCCACTCTGGCAGGGCGACGGGAGCAGCATGCTCAAAGTCGGCGGGATGCACACCCCCTGTGAGAATCTCGTGGGGGGGCAGATCGATGAGGGCCGCCATACGGTCGCGCGTGTAGCGGCTCAGCACCAGCAGGCGATCGGCGCGGCGGAACGCAGGGGCAAAAAAGACGCGCTGTGAGGCGCGCTCCAGCGGGCGGACGGCCCACGTGCCGTGCGCGTTCTGCACATAGGGGACGCCGCGCGGGCAGGCCAGCGCCGCCAGCGGCGCATACAGCTCAACGGTGCAGTGCAGCACATCGCAAGTACGGATCACGCGGCGCAGGCGCGGCGCAGCCAGCAGGCTGCGGGCCGTCCAGAGGCGACCGGCAAAGGGCGGAAGCAGCATAACATGGTGCTCCACGCCATCCAGCGTGGGGGTAAGGCCCGGCTGTGCGGTCACGAGCACCGGCTCAATACCAAGCGCCCGCGCGCCGCGCACCAGTTCCACCGTATAGCGCCCCCAGCCGTCAAAGCCGTGGGCATGCGACGCCACATAGCAAACGCGCATGCGATCCCCTACTGGCACCCCCTAGCTACGACACTTCCTGCTTTATAACTTCCTTCATCATACCACTCCGGCGATGAAATCCAGAATGCGGCGGGCACGCGCATCCCACGCATACGCCTGCACATCGCGGGCGGCTTGCGCTGCCAGCCGCCGGGCCAGCGGCGCATCGTCGCGCAGACGGCGCAGCGCCTCCGCCAGCGCCGCCGCATCCGAGGGCGGCACCAGCAGCCCATTCTCCCCGTTGCGGATGATCTCCGCCGTTGAGGGCAGATCAGAGGCTACGATAGGGCGCTCCGCCGCCATATACTCGAATAGCTTCAGCGGAGAGGTGTAGTAAGCGTAAAACTCGCTCCAGGGCGAGGGGATGACGCACACATCAAGGGCGCGCAGGTAAGTGGGGACTTCCTGCGGGGGAACCTCACCAGCGTAGATCAAGCGCTCACCCAGCTGCGCTCGCAGTGGCTCAACGAGCGGCTGCGGCCCGCCGACGAGTGCGAGGTACGTCGGCTGAGGTGCATCATCGGCGATCAGCATACGCACTGCCTCGACCAGCGTGACCAGCCCTTTATCCGTCCCTTCGCGCCCCCCGACGAAGCGCCCCACGTAGCCTACAAGGAAAGCATCCAACGGCCAGCCGAATTGTCGCCGCCAGTGGGCGCAGTCACCGCCGACGGCAAAACGTGCTAGGCGAAAGCCATCGTGCGCAGTGAGCAGGCGCTGAGGGGTCACGCCCAGCGCCTCATAGCGGGTGCGCAGGTGCTCGGTGACCGTCACTACACCGCCGATGCGTTTCACCATCCAGCGGCGCAGGCGCAGCCCGATCCCTGTGGCCGGATAGGTGTGTGCCTCGTAGAAGGCACAGCGGGCGCGGCGCGGCCATAGCGCAACGAAGACCGCCAGCGTGATGGCATCCCGCGTGTAGAGCACCGCCTCACGTTCTTGGGCCAAGCGCGGCAGCAGCGCCAGATGATAGGTAATCTGCACCAGCAGCGCCGCGAAAGCCGCCCACAGGCGGGCCAACGGACGCGGCAAGCGCCGACCCAGCGCGTAAAGGTCTATCACCGGCACGCGCTGGGCGGCAAAGTTACGCCGGACGGCGTAGTAGCCCCAGATGTCCTGTGTATCCAGGGGCGGTGTATTGCGCCGCGCGGCGTAGAGCAACGTCACCTCTGCGCCTGCATCAGCGAAAGCCTCACACATCTGGACGATCTGATAAGGGTGCGCTTTCTCGCTGGGAATGCGTGCGTTGGCGGTATAGAGCAGTTTCATGAGCGCTATTTAACCCTAAAGGGGGGTAGATGTGCAAAAGCCGCCTCTTTCCCTGTACTCCCATCCCTTTTGTGAGGAGGGAAGGGAGGAGGAAATGTTGGATGTACTACCCCTCATTGACGCACCGCCCCACTACCAGTACAATCCGCATCAGGCCTGCCCATGCAGGGATGTATCCAATGTAAACAGGCTAGGATAGTCATGACGGATCAAAGTGAATGGGTAAGCCTGAGCGAAGCAGCGAAGATTCTGGG
>DAOTYL010000298.1:0-2284 GCA_034434955.1 Anaerolineae bacterium
CTGGGCTTTGAATGCGTCGACTGCCACGTCACTCAAGATCACGCGATCGCCGGGCGCTCTATCTCCGTCAGCGTGGACGACGCTAATAGCATCGCCTGCACCAACTGCCACTCCGTCACCCCGCATCCGGATGACCGCCTGAATGAGCACACCGATACCGTCGCCTGTGAAACCTGCCATATTCCGGAGTTTGCCCGTCGCCTGCCGACCAAGATCGAGTGGGATTGGTCAACTGCTGGGCAGGATTGGCCTGAGGACCCGCACGAGTACCTGCGCATCAAAGGTTCGTTTGTCTACGCGGACGACGTGCAACCGGAGTACTTCTGGTTTGACGGAACAGTAGCGTACCGCTATCTCTTGGGCGATCCCATTGACCCGAACGGTGTGACGTTCCTCAATCCTCCCTCAGGCAGCATTGACGATCCGAATGCGCTGATCTGGCCCTTCAAAGTGCATCATGGCAAACAGCCCTACGACGCAGTCTATAACTACTTGCTCCAGCCGAAAACCTACGGCGACGGCGGCTTCTGGGAGGAGTTTGATTGGGATCAGGCGCTGCGGCTTGGATCGGAGGCCACCGGCTTGCCTTATTCGGGTGAGTACGGCTTTGCCCGTACAGACATGTTCTGGCCGATTGCCCACATGGTTGCTCCGGCAAGCGAGGCGCTCATCTGCGCCGAATGCCACAGCGAGAACGGTCGGTTAGATTGGCAAGCACTGGGCTACCCGGGCGATCCCATTGAATGGGGGGGCCGCTAGAGTGATACCATTGCTCCTTATCCCTCTCTATGCTGTTGCAGGCTGAGGTCGGAAGAGGAGCCGGGGTAGGGTAGAAAGAGAAGCGTTATGAAACATCATCCACCTTTCCATCACACCCGCTTGGTTTCCGCGCTGCTGATCGCCGGGCTGCTTATCCTCGCCGTTGCATTGGGCTTGGCAGTCAGCCGCATCTCCGCAGCGCCGGAGTCGCCGTTGCACCCCACTTTCCCGCTACTTGACGCCAACGGGGATAACGTACTTGAGACGGGTAACCCCGTCTCGACGATGCGAACCTGCGGGGCCTGCCACGACACAGAGTTCATCGCCGAACACAACGCACACGAGAACCTTCTGACCGGTGAGATCGCTGCTCCGGCAGGCGAGGCGATCATGATCGATCCCACCACCGGACGGCTTACGGCGCTTCAAGGGGCAGCGCAATCAACGGAGATGAACTGCTTTTTGTGCCACTGGAGCGGTTCTAACAATCATGCACGCCTCGAGGCGTTGGCCTCGGGCCGCTCCGAGTGGGCCAATACGGCCACGTTGGTCGGTTCGGGCGTGGTCGAGCAAACAGGCAATAGCTTCGCTTGGAACCTCGCTGCTTTTGATGCCGATGGCGAGCTCCTGCGCGAGTATGTGTTCGTCGGCGACCCGACGGTAGAGAACTGCGGGCAGTGTCACGGCGTGGCAACGACCGACGCCATCACTCCGTTGGCGTTGGATGTCTGCGGCACCGTGCAGGGCATGACCATCCGCACCGGCGAGGTGTTCTCGCCGCAGCGCATCTCCGAATCGGGGCTGAACATCGCGGACAAGGAGTCGCACTCGCGCACCTGGGATGTTCATGCTGAGCGCATCGTTGCCTGCACCGATTGCCATTACGCACTGAACAATCCTGCTTATGCCACCACACCCGGCACCGAGACGCCAAAGCACCTTGTCTTTGACCCCCGCCGTCTGGAACCGGGTGAATACCTCTACCAGCCGCTGCACGAGTTGGCACGCTCCGAGGCGGACACGCTCACCGGTGAGCGCTGCGCTTCGTGCCACGATGCGCGGAAAACGCATACCTGGTTGCCCTACACCGACCGTCATATGGATAGGTTGGCTTGTGAGACCTGCCACGTGGCGCAGATCGAGCTTTCTGCCCGTCAGATGATCGACTGGACAGTGCTCACGCCTCTAGGCACGCCGGCCTTCACCTGTCGAGGGATTGAGACCAATGCCGACGGTGAGCGGAACCTGATCATCGGCTATACACCCGCGCTCCTGCGGACGGCGGACGGCAACAATGCAGTGATTGCACCCTACAATCTGGTCACCACCTACTATTGGGTCTATGGCGCAGACGAGACACCCGTTGCGCTCAGCGATTTGCAGGCAGCCTATTTTGATGGCAGCGCCTATCATCCCGACGTGCTCGCCGCATTTGACGCCAACGGCGACGGCATGCTCGACAGCAACGAGCTGGTTATAGATAACGACGCCAAGGAAGCCGTGATCGCCGATCGACTGACATCAT
>DAOTYL010000299.1:0-3118 GCA_034434955.1 Anaerolineae bacterium
CTACTGTACAGTGCTTCCACGCTCGTCAGCAGGGCCATCTCCAGCGGTAACTGCGGCTGCCATCCACCTCGCATATCGGTTGTGGCCGCGTTAAAAGCCTCTAGCGCGGCAAGCAAGGCGCGGCGCGGAAAGCGGGCAGCCTGTTCAGCGGCATGCGCTGCTGCCTCTGCCCCCACAAGGGTCTCAACCAACCTCTCACCGCCGGTTTGGATCAACATCACAACGCGCAGGTATTCCACCATCTGGCGACTTAGCTGACGGGGATCGACCCCTTGATCAAGCGCCCAGTTGATCAAACCTAGCCCATGAGCAGTATCCCCTGCAAGGAGCGCGTCAGTCAGGTCACTGACTATCTGAACCGCTGCTGTGCCCAGAATGGCCTGCGCCAGTTCCAGAGTGAGGGCCTGCCCCGGCTGGGCGATAAGCTGATCGAGCAGGCTGATAGCATCCCGCAGCGAGCCGGTGGCCTGACGGGCAACCAGCTCTAACGCCGCCTCTTCATACTGGACCCCTTCGTTCTCGAGGATCAAGCGCAACCGCTCAACGATCTGCTGAAGCGGGATACGTCGGAAGTCAAAACGCTGGCAGCGCGAGAGGATGGTCTGCGGAACCTTGTGCACTTCGGTGGTCGCCAGCACAAAGATAGCATGAGCGGGCGGCTCTTCCAGCGTTTTCAGCAGCGCATCGAAGGCTGCGCCGGAGAAGCGGTGCACCTCGTCAATGATGTAAACCTTATAGCGACCTTCATTGGGGGCAAAGGCGATACGGTCACGCAGCTCCCGTACATCTTCCACGCTGGTATGCGACGCCGCGTCGATCTCGATAAGGTCAAGGAAGCGCCCCTCGTTGACGGCTACGCAGTGGGGGCAAATGTTGCAGGGACGCGTAGCTGGATCATCATGCAGACAGTTAACAGCCTTTGCCAGCAGACGGGCCAGAGTCGTCTTGCCGGTTCCGCGCGGCCCAGAAAAGAGGTAGGCATGGCTGATGCGCCCGCTGACCAGCGCGTTGCGCAGCGTGTAGGTCACGTGCTCTTGCCCCACGACCTCTTCAAAGGTCATAGGGCGCCATCGCAGATAGAGGGCTTGCACGGCCATAGGTTGCTCCTCAAAGGAAGGCTGTTTGCGCGGGTTGTGTGGGAGTCTAACATCCGACGGGGATCGGTGCAACCGCCTGCATCGGGGAGTGCTCAAAGAGTAGTGGAATAAAGTGGCGCTGGCTGTTCACGGCCATCCGGTTGGAAGCCCCCTCCGGTTTGACATAGGATGCAAAAGCCCCTATCATAACGGCGGTTATTTTGATTCGTTGCGCAGGAGCGCACTCATTTCACTGGTGAGGAGACGTATCCCATGCAACCAGGCGCCCGCTTCCGGCTGACCGTCCGCCGGGGGCCACAGCCGAATCAGCAATATGATTTGACCCGTGATACCATCACGCTGGGTCGGGATATCACCAACGACATTGTGATCAACGATCCGGAGGTCTCGCGCCATCATGCCCGCTTGGTGTTCTCGGCAGGCAGTTACCTTATTGAAGACCTGCGCAGCACCAATGGCACTTTCGTGAACCGTCGCCGTATCAGCGGCCCCCAAATGCTTGCACATGGCGACCTGATCGGGTTAGGGGAAACAGTCCTGCTGGCCTATGAAGCCGTCGGTGCGGCGTATGAACAAACAGCAGTCGCTGGCGCAGGGCGGGAAATGCCATCACCCCCCTCCCCGGCACGGGCACCGATGGCCTATCCGCCCCCTATGGCAGGTCCGATGCCCCCGCCGGTGGAGGAATATTACGAAGAGCCTGCCCCCGATCGCAACCGCTGGATCATCATCGGCTGTGGTGTGCTGACGTTGCTCTTCTGTTGCGCTCTGGTCGCTGCTGTGATTGCAGTGGATTACTTCAATCTGTATTGCGACCTTCCCCTCGGCAATCAGATTTTCTACTGTCCCTGACCGACGCAGGCTGCTTCTTGGGGAACGTCAAAAAGGGCCGCCCCCACGCGGGACGGCCCTTTTCGTTGTCATTTACGCGGCTATCAAGACCCAAATGCGCCGGATAGCAAGACTATCAGAAGCCCGAGGCAGGAACATGCACAACACAACAGGATCAATCCCCCGCCGCCGTAGAGCACCCACTGCTGGGTCTTGCGATCCTTGATGCCCAGATCGGAGAGAAAACCCCAAATGCCCCCTTCGGAAACGCCCGCCGCCGGTGCTTCCGCTGCTGTGGCTATCTTTGGCGCTGCCGGGGGCGGTTCGGGGCGTTTCCCCTCAACAGGCGGCGCTGCTGAAGGAGCACCGCTCCATTCCCCTTGTGCCGTTGCCGGTGGTGGGGAAGGTGGCGCTGTTTTTGGCGCTTGCGGCACCTGCGCCGTGATCCAATCGTCCTCCCTCTTCGGTGAAGGTGCGCCCTCGGCTTTTTCTTCCCCTCCACTCCCTATGATGGCCGTGGGTTCTGAATCGCTGGCCCCTGAGGGGTGCTCTTCCTCATGCAGGGTCTTTTCTTCATCAGCTGACATGCCCCTTTTTCTCCTCTACAGTGCGGTCGACAATCATGTCCCCACTATATGCGGGATAGCCTACCCTGACAAGTCGACTGGGGAAGTAGCCTCGCCTGGGCGTAAGAACAGCGCTGGGATGACGGTCAGCAGGCATACTACCGCCGCAACGATCATCATTTCATTGATCACCCGCGTGGCGACCTGCCGCGCCACTTCAGCCAGCGCTGCAATGTCGGTGGGATTGCCCAATGCGCTAACCATCCGCTCGGTTAGGATCGTTGAGCGGCGCAGGCCGTAGCTTGTCATGATGGACGTGCCGAAAGTCATCCCCACGAGACGCATCACCAACACGATCGCCGCCGCGACGCCGCGTTCATCGGCCCGTACAGCGTTGATCATTGCCGCACCGATGGGCGCTACCGTCAGCCCCAGTCCAATGCCGGCCAACATCATGTTGAGGGCCATCATCGGCAAAGCCATGTCCGGCGTCCAGGTACGGCCTACGTAAAAGCCCAACGCAGCAAGTGCCATCCCGGCTGCCGTTGGCACGCGGTAACCCAAGCGACTGGTCAACGCACCGCCGGGCACGCTGGCCAATGCCATAGGGATGGTCAATGCGCC
>DAOTYL010000300.1:0-2132 GCA_034434955.1 Anaerolineae bacterium
GGCAGGGCACTGACGCGGCTGGCCACCAGGGGGCGAGAGGCGCCCATTGCTTCCAACGCTACCAGCCCAAACCCCTCCCAACGCGAGGGCATGGCGATCGCATCGCAGGCGGGCATCAAGCGGTGGGCCTGTTCCACCCAACCAGTGAAGATCACGGCTTCCTCTATTCCCAGCTCCCGCGCCTGTGCCTCCAGATCGCCCCGCAGGGCGCCGTCCCCCACGACGAGCAGCCGCGCCTGCGGCACACGCTCACAGATGGCAGGGAAAGCCGCTAACAGCACATCCACCCCCTTTTGGGGGATCAGCCGACCAAAGAAGCCCAACAGCGGCTCGTGCGGCCCACAGCCCAGCTCGGCGCGGGCACGCTGGCGGGCATCGGGGGGATAGGCAGGCGGCGTAAGACCGTAGGGGATCACGACGATCTTGGCACAGTCAATCCCCTCCACCTCAGCCACAAAACGCGCCAGCGCCTGTGAGATGGCGATCACCCGTGTGGCGCGGCGCATGGCCTGTCGGTTGAGCCAGCGTATGAGTGGGCGGCGGCGGAAGGGGTTATCGTTGTGGCGTGTGGAAACGGCAAACAGCACACCCGCACGCCGCGCCGCAAAGAGGCCGTATAGATCGCCGTGAATAAGATGGGTGTGCACCAGATCGGGGCGTAAAGCACGCAGGCGGGCAGTCAGGCGGCTCACCAGGCCGGAGGCCACATCGTGGCGGATAGGCATCACCTCGACTGGCACGCCGCGCGCGGCCATCTCGCGGCAGAAGGTCTGCGCCGGACGGGCGGGGTCCTCCAGCACCAGCATATGGGTCTCTACGCCCTGCTGCGCCAGCGCCGGCAGCAACATCAGCAGGTGCCCCTCCGAGCCGGCGATGCCCGTTACCTTGCTGATATGGAGGATGCGCATTAGGCCCCGTCCTGCGCCTCAAGTTTGCGCTCCAGCTCGCGCACGCGGGCGCTGAGCAGGGCAATGTGCTGTGCCGCCTGCTGATTCTGGCGTGCCAAGCGCGTGATGACGGTGGAGAACTGAAGCATAACCAACAGCGTCAGCCCGAAGCCGATGACAAACAGCGCCGTCGGCGGGTAATGGATGCCCATAAACCTGGCGACGGCTTCCAACAGCGTGTCGCGGAAGATGGAGAAGATCACCAGCACACCGAAAGTCGCCAGCCACAGCAGCGAGTAGTCCTCGCGTAAACGGCGGCGGCGCACCAGTTCCAGCACCAGAATGAGGAGTAGAACCGGCACAATCAGCATGATGATCTCAGGACGGCTGATGTTCTCGAACACTCCCTACCTCCCCTGCCATGTGCGGACGTTGGCGCAGCAGCCCAATGAGGATCGCCAAAATCACCTTGACCATGTAGTAGGCCGAGCGCAGCGGCGTGATGGAGGATTGGCCGCCGTAGCGCGGATTCATGGTCACGGGTACTTCTGCGATGCGCAGCCCTGCGCGGCAGAACTGCACCACCGACTCCGGCTCCGGATAGTCGAAGGGATAATCGACGGCGCACAGCTCAATAGCGCGGCGGTTGAGCGCCCGGAAACCGGAGGTGGGATCGGTAATGCGGCGGCGCGTCACGAGAGAGATGATGGCGGCGAGGATGACGATCCCCACACGGCGTAGCTTAGGCGTGATGTAGCCGCGATCCTCAAGGTAGCGCGAGCCGATCACCACGTCGGCATTGCCTGCCTTCAAAGCGGCGAGCAAGACATCAATCTCGCGGGGATCGTGCTGGCCATCGCCGTCCACCTGAACCGCTACATCGTAGCCCCGCTCGCGGGCAAAGAGAAAGCCAGTTTGCATCGCCGCACCGATGCCCAAATTGTAGGGCAGGCTGATGAGCGTCACGCCATAATCTTCAGCGATGCTTGGCGTAGCGTCGGTCGAACCATCGTTGATGACAGCAATATCCGCCGCGGGGACGGCTTCACGCACGCTTTGGATCACGCGCCCCAGGCTCTCTTCCTCATTGTAGGCGGGGATGATCACCAGCAGGCGCGGATCGGCAGACGTGCCGCTTTGTTTGGCCTCCAGCACAGCCGCCAGCGCCGCCGAAACGGCCTCAAAACGGCTGCGCCAGGTGTGTTTCCAAGCCTCGGCCATACGGGCGGCGGCACGCTCGTCAGC
>DAOTYL010000301.1:0-1514 GCA_034434955.1 Anaerolineae bacterium
CGATAGCGTGCCGTGAACGGCTCCAGCAGCGGGCGGTACGCTTCAGGCGGGAAGCCGTTGGCGAGCGCCAAATGGATGGGCGGGCCACTCCCGCCGATCTCGATAAGGGGATAGGGCATCGCCCCTTCCTTTCCGAGAGGCCCATTATACCTCAGGCGGTTGACAAAGCGGCCCGAGGCGGCATAATCAACAGATGTTTCTCAAGTTCGTTTTGGTGTCTTTTGTTCCTTCGTGACCTTTGCCATCAAAGTGCTAGAGGAGTGCGTGAGCGTATGGTGAAGCGCGTACAGGTGATCGTCAATCCGGCGGCAGGGAGCGGCTACGTCTACCTGCGCGCGCTGCTTGATGTCTTCTCGCAAGCTGGCGTGGAGTGGGACACGAGTATGACGCGCTGGCCGGGCCATGCCGCCGAGATCGCGCAGGAAGCGCGCCAGGCCGGTGTGGACGTCGTGGCTGCCTATGGCGGTGATGGCACCCTGCGCGAGGTGGCGGGAGCGCTCGTGGGCAGCGACATCCCTTTGGCGATTCTGCCCGGTGGCACAGGCAATGTCTTCGCCACCGAATTGGGCATCCCGCGCAACATACGGCTGGCAGCGCGTTTGATCGTTGGGCCGCACACCCTGCGCACGGTGGACGTAGGTATGGCGGGCAACGAACCGTTTCTGGTAGCCACCGCAACCGGCATCATCGCCAACACCATGCGCGAGGCTGACCGCGAGATGAAAGAGCGATTGGGCTACGCAGCCTACCTCATCGTCGGCCTGCGCGAGATGATTGACCCCCGCCCCGCCGCCTACCGCCTGACGATGAACGGGGCGAGTGTCGGCGGCGAGGGGGTGGCGTGTATGGTCTCCAATACTTCGAACTTCGGGATCAGCGGCATCTCGGCGCTGCCCGGGACGGACATCAGCGATGGCATTCTGGATGTTGTGCTGTTCCCTGCCACCGATATCCAAACCGTGCTGGCGCTGGCTGCCACCGCTGCCGGTCTGGAGGATTTGGCCGCGCCGCTGCCGCGCTGGCGGACGCAGCAGGTGACGCTCTACGCCGACCCGCCCCAGCCGATCACCTGTGATGGGGACATCGTGGGCCAGACGCCGGTAGAAGTGCGCGTGCTGCACCGTGCGCTCAAGGTCATCGCACCCCCTCGGCCGGGGAGCGATGGCTCGGGCAAAGGTTGAGCCTCACACCCGCTCGATGATCGTCGCTGTTGCCTGCCCGTGACCGATACACATGGTTTGCAAGCCGTAGCGCCCGCCGCGCCGTTCCAGCTCGTGCAGTAGGGTGGTCATGAGTTTAGCGCCCGTCGCGCCTAGCGGATGCCCATTGGCAATTGCCCCGCCGTTGACGTTGACGCGGCTCATATCCGGCTGCAGTTCCTTCGCCCAGGCCAGCACCACCGAGGCAAAGGCCTCGTTGATCTCAATGAGGTCCATGTCCTCCAGCTTCAGCCCGGCCTTGGTCAGCACCCTTTTGGTGGCCGGAATAGGCGCGGTGAGCATAATGACCGGATC